>JAYTUF010000349.1:0-7788 GCA_043744755.1 Anatilimnocola sp. | reverse complement strand
CGCGAGTTTCGCCTCGGTGCCTTCCCCGCTGTCCTGCCCGGCGGCCAGCCGATTCCCGAATCAGCCGCTGACGCTCCGCTGGTCCACATGCCCAAGGTGGGTTTCCAGGTAGGCGAATGGCATCATGTCGTTTTGAACTGGGACAACTTTGATTCAGGCCAGCCCAATGCCTCGGCAGTGCTGTTTGTCGATGGCAAGCGAATCGGCGAGGTGCGTGATCGCGAAATCGCCATGCGCTGGAACTTGGACAAGACCGGGATTTACATTGCGCTCAACTACATCGGCCTGCTCGACGAATTCGCGATCTTTCAGCGCGCATTAACCGATGATGAAGTCGCGCTGCTGCAGCGCACGCCCGATTTGCTCACCGGATTAAGAACCCCCGCTCCGTCCGCAGGCGCTTTGATCACAACCAGCGCTGCGGATTTGGCGAAGATCGTTGCCCGCGAACGCCAATCAGCTCCGCCAGCCGCACCAGCATTTCCGTTCAATGCGGAGGCAGCCAAAAAATATCAGCAGGAATACGCCGCTTGGCTGGGCGTGCCAACTTTGATTCGCAATCAGGCCGGGCAGGAGTTGGTGTTATTGCCGCCCGGCCAATTCCTGATGGGTTCACCGGCCGCGGAGCCGGGGCGCGCTGACGACGAACTGCAACATCCTGTGCGGCTAACGCAGCCATTCTACCTCGCGCGCCACGAGACGACGGTCGCTCAGTTCCGCGCGTTCGTCGAGCGGACGCAATATGTCACCGATGGCGAGCGCAGCGACGGCGGCCATGCGCACGATGAACTGGCCGTCTGGCAACACCGCGCCGGCACCACTTGGCGAAGGCCTGGATACGCGGCACCGTTGACCCTCACCGAGCAGCATCCGGTGGTGCAGGTCAGCCAGGCGGATGCGACCGAGTATTGTCGCTGGCTGAGCGCTCAGGGCGTCGCTTCAACGCGCTATACGTTGCCGACGGAAGCCGAATGGGAATGGGCCTGCCGGGCCGGCGCTGCCACGCGGTTCTGGTGGGGCGCGGACGTGGATGCCTCGGGCAAAGTCGCTAACGTGGGCGATGAGGAGTTACGCCTCGTGCATCCCCAGTGGCCGCGGGAAATCATGCCGATGAACGATGGCCACGCCTTTCTCGCGCCGGTTGGCAGTTACCGCGCGAATGCTTTCGGCCTGCACGACATGCTGGGCAACGTCTGGGAGTTTTGCTCAACCCGCGCGGGCAAATATCCCGCGGAGTTGACTTCCGATCCCGGTGATCCCGGTGATCTGGCGCCTGATCGAGGCTTCGCTGTGCGCGGCGGCGGCTGGAGCAACATGCCGCACGATGTCCGCTGCGCGACGCGCAACGCTGATCCGCCGCACTTCTGCCACAGCAATCTGGGTTTTCGCGTGGCCCTCCGATTGAACATTCCGCAATAAGCCACGAACTAACCTTTGAGCCTCAGTCCCTTCCCGCATGCCCACCTTCAAACTCACGTTGGCCTACGACGGCAGCCAATTCATTGGCTGGCAGTGGCAGCCGAATGCGCGAACGGTGCAGAACGAATTGCAGCAAGCGTTTTTGCGGATCACGAAGCAGAGCGTCAAGTGCGTGGCCAGCGGCCGCACCGATTCGGGCGTGCATGCCTTGGGGCAGGTGGTGAGCGTGGATTGCGATACGCAATTGACGCCCCCCGTCCTGCGCAAGGCCATCAACTCCGAATTGCCGGACGACATGCTGGTTTGCGATGTGCAATACGCGCCGCTCAATTTCCACGCGATTCGCGATGCGGTCCGCAAGCGGTATCGCTACGTGATTCAAGATGGTCGCCTGCCGGATATTTTTGCCCGCAATTACGTCTGGCATGTGCGCGACTGCTTGGATGAAGTGGCCATGCGCGAGGCTGCGCAGCCACTGCTAGGCACGCACGATTTTGTCAGCTTTCAGACGAGTGGTTCGAGTCGGCTGACGACCGAGCGGACGGTGCTCGATATTCTCGTTGAGCGACGGGAAGGGGAACTGACCTCGCGGGTAATCGTCGAGGTGGAATCGACGGGCTTTCTCTATAACATGGTGCGGATCATCGTCGGCACCCTGGTGGAAGTCGGCAAGGGGAAGGCCCCGGTCAGTTGGCCGGGGGAAGCACTCGCCGCCCGCGACCGCCGAGCGACGGGCGTGACCGCGCCGCCGCAAGGCCTGTTCCTGATCGGCGTCGAGTACGATGGGGCCGACGATCCACTCTGGATGGCCCAAGGCGAGCACGTTGCCCCAGAACCGGTGACCGCGGTCGAATTGCTGGACGAATAGAACTTCATGCGAGTTGCCCACATCATTACGCGGATGATTGTCGGCGGAGCGCAAGAGAACACGCTGTTCAATTGCCGCGATCTGATCGAGCTGCATGGCGACGATGTGTTGCTGATTACCGGGCCGGCGCTGGGTCCCGAAGGCGATTTGCTCCAGCAAGGCGAAGCAGGTGAGGCGAAACAAATCGCAGTCCCCGTGCGCGTGATTCCAGCGCTCCGCCGCGCGATCGATCCCTGGCGAGATCAGGCCAGCTATTTTGCGATCAGGCGCGTGCTGGCTGAGTTCCAGCCCGACGTTGTTCACACCCATAGCGCCAAGGCGGGCATCCTCGGTCGCTTGGCGGCCTGGTCTCTCGATGTGCCTGCAATTGTGCATACCGTTCACGGGGCGCCGTTTTATCCCTATCAACCCTGGCTGACTCGCACCGTC
Organism: Anatilimnocola sp.; assembly: GCA_043744755.1. Lineage (GTDB taxonomy): Bacteria > Planctomycetota > Planctomycetia > Pirellulales > Pirellulaceae > Anatilimnocola. The sequence goes on along the minus strand of JAYTUF010000349.1, from coordinate 5,072 downwards.
TATCGGGCCTGCGAAAAGTACGCTGCCGCGCGCTGTCATGCGATCATCAGCGTGGCCGATGCGATGACAGAGCAACTCGTCGCCGCAGGTGTTGCACCACGGGAGAAGTTCACCACGATCAGCAGCGGCATGGACGTTGATCTGTTCTTGCGGGCGAACGAGCATCGCGCGCGGATGCGCCAGGAATTGGGCTTTGGCGATCGCGATATTGTTATCGGCAAGATCGCCCGGCTATTTGAACTCAAGGGTCACGACGATGTGATTGCGGCAGCCACGAAGGTGATCGCAGCCAATCCGCGGGTGAAATTCTTGTTCATCGGCGATGGCGTTTTGCGAACGCAATTAGAGTCGCAAATTGCCGCGGCGAAGTTACAGCGGCATTTTGTGTTCGCCGGACTTGTGCCCCCCTCGACCATTCCGCAATATGTCGGCGCGCTGGACGTGCTGGTTCATGCCAGCCTGCGGGAAGGTTTGGCGCGAGCACTTCCCCAGGCATTGATAGCCGGCAAGCCGGTGGTCAGTTATGACGTCGATGGAGCGCGGGAAGTGACGCTGCCTGGTCGCAGCGGCTTTCTGATTCCGCCGCGGGATGTTGACGGCTTGTCGCACGCGCTGATCGTCCTCGCCGGTGACGCGGGCTTGCGCGAGCGACTGGGGCAAGCCGGGCAATGCTTATTCGCCGAACAGTTTCGCCATCAAACCATGACGCGGCGGATTCGGGAGCTGTATTGGCGGGTGCTGGCTTCCTCATGAGTCGCCCAGACCTGGAGGTCTGCCACCCCGGACTATTTACCTGGCGAATAATCGGTTCGCTTCATGAAAACCGAATCCGCCTTCAGGACAATCTTGCCATCGGCTTCGGACGCATCGCGGGCTTTGGCCCACTCGGGATCGGCGCGAAAGGCATCCCACGACTTCTTCGCGGCCGCTTCGCTCTCATGCGAGATGACATAGATCAGCGTATTCTCGGCCAGCTTCGGATCGGTGGGAATCCAATATGTTTCGTTCTTCATGCCGTGTTTTTCAAACAGCTTCAGGGTGTGGTCGCGAAACCTGGCATTCAGCGCCGGCAATCGGCCGGGGTGGGTCGTATAGGTTCGCATTTCGTAAACGCGCTCGGCCACGGGTTTCTCCTGGGCAACAGTGGGAAGGTAAGAGCAGGCATAGCCGAGCCCCAACAGAGCCAGGCCGACGAACCAGTATTGCGAATTGCGACAGCACATGGGTGACGTTCCTTGTGGAAAAGGTGAGTTGTGAAGCGTGTGAGTTTCGCACGATAATGGAGCCGCGACAAGTTCGGGACTGGCCATTATGAACGCTCTCACCTGGCTGCAAACGCGCATCAAGCAGACCGCTGTCACCGCGGGCGAGCTGTTGTTTCCGCCGGCGTGCGCGGTGTGTGGTGAAACGGTGGAGTCATCTGCCAGCAATGCTCCGCTGTTCTGCCTGGCCTGTCGGCATGATCTTTGGCCTGGGACGGGTTCGTTCTGTCCACGCTGCGCGATGCCGTGTCCCGATCTGCCGAATCCGACTGGCACCTGCCCTGAATGCCGCGAGCGGAAGCCGGCATTCGATGCGGCGCGGACGATTGGTGTTTATCAACTTGCCATCCGCGAGGCCGTGCTGCGAATCAAACATGCGGCGTTTGAACCGCTGGCGATTCAATTAGGAAAGCTGCTCGCCGAGCGCATTCGTAGAGAGTGCTTCTCTCCAGCACCTGATGTGATCGTCCCCGTGCCCATGCATTGGCTGAAGCGCTTGTGGCGCGGCACCAGTGCGGCGGAAACACTGGCCCAGTCGCTGTCCAGCGAGTTACGACTGCCGTGCCTCACGGATGTGGTTCGCTGCCAGCGGCTACTGAAGAAGCAATCGCTGCTTCCCGCGGGACAAAGGTACGAAAATGTCCGCGGCGCCTATGGCATCGGCTGGGGCTTTGATTTACGGGGCGCTAACGTGCTGCTGGTCGATGATGTGATCACGACCGGCTCCACCTGCCACGTCATCGCCCGCGAATTGAAGCAGGCGGGAGCAGCGCACGTTTATGTAGCGGCCGTCGCACGTACGACCGCCGTATTTTAGCAGCTCGTGTTTTAGTCGCCCGAAACGACCGTGAAGTAGCTGGGCACCACCCGGTCGAAATATTCGGTCCTCATTTCGACCGGCATCCCGTTGTACACGCAGTAGTTGCGGATCTGATTGAGCAAGTCGCGGGGCTGGCAACGCCGCAACGGGCGGCGGACGGGCTTGTAATGCCGTTCAATCAGGTGATCGACCACTTCGGCCTTAAACTCGCAGCTCAGCGACTTGCAGCAGATTTTGAAGAGCAGGTGGAACTCTTCACGGCCGGGATCCTTCACTTCAATCTTGTAAGGAATGCGGCGGAGGAATGCTTCATCGGCGAGGTCTTTGGGTTGCAGGTTCGTGCTGAAGATGATGAGCTGCTCGAAAGGGACTTGAATTTTCTTGCCCGTTGCGAGTGTCAGAAAGTCATACCGATTCTCAAGCGGCACGATCCAGCGATTGAGCAGTTCCACCGGCTGCATCCGCTGGCGGCCGAAGTCGTCGATCAGCAGACAGCCGCAATTGCTCTTGAGCTGCAGCGAAGCTTCGCTGACGTTAGTGCGGGGATCATTGCGAATTTCGAGGGCATCCATCGTCAGTTCACCACCGACGATGACCGTCGGCCGGCGGATTTTGACCCAGCGGCGATCATGCTCGGCAGTCTTCAAAAGTGACGTGCCACCTTGCTCCATCGGCTCATGAAAGGCTGCGTCGAACAGCTTGATGAACTGGCCATCTTCGGTGATGGTTTTGGGAATCCAAATCGTCTGCCCATAACAGGCCGTGATGCGCTTGGCCAGAGTCGTCTTGCCGTTGCCGGGGGCACCGTAGAGGAACAGGCCGGCGCCGCTGTTCACGGCGGGGCCGAGCATATCGAGCATTTGCTGCTCGATGGTGATATCCGAGAACGCCTTTTGCAGTTGCCGTTTCTGTGGAGCTTCGGCGCGAATCGTCTGAGCTTCGACGGAGACAATGTAATCCTCGAGCGGCACCGGCGCGGCGCCGATGTAGCCGCATTGCTCCATCGCCGTCTTCGCGCGGGCTCGCCCTTGATCGGTCAGCGTGAAGTTGTAGTCGTTGAGCTGCGCACTGCCGCTATGCACCACCAATTGCCGTTGCCGCAGCGCCTGCAGAATGGGTTCCAGAATCAGAAAGTTGATGCAGACCTGATCGGAAATCTGGCGGCCGCTCGCCGAGCCAAGCAGCATCAAGTATTTCAAAATGAGCGTCTCAACAACGGTAGCGGTGAGTCCGGTCTCTTCAATCGTCCGGGGCTCGGCCGGCCGAAAGCTGTCTTCGGAGAGAATCGAGGCGAGCAAGTTGCCCTGGGCGGGCGGAGTAGCAACAGCCGTCATGGTTGGACCTTGATTTTCGTGCAAACGAATTGGCAATCGAGCGCGGGCCCCCTGCGGGATCGCTCGCGAAAGTCTAGGTCACAGACCGGCACCGGCACGAAAAAACCCTCTGCACCGGGGGTGCGGAGGGTTCGGGTTTTAACGACGAGTACAAGCGAATTAGTTGGCGATACCTTAGAGATTGGGGTCGGGCAGGAAGCCCTCGAACAACAACACCGAGAGGAGGTCGGCAGCGACGTTATCGAGGAACCGGTCGTCGGTTCCCAAGCCGCCATTGAAAAAGATGTAGGTCGCATCGACGTTCGTGGCAATCAAACCGTCGTTGCCACCTTCCAGGAAGGTATAGATGGCGTAGGTCGAGAAGACATCATTCAGGCCGACAAAGTCGTCTCCTTCACCGGTCCAGATCGAGAGAATTCCAGGCAACCCCGGCAAGCGGGCAATGTAAGCGAAGAGGTTGAACGGCAACTGAGCAATGTCAATCCCGAAAGCTTGAATGATCTGGTTGGCCAGGAACACATAATCGTCTGGGGTCAGGCCCGTTTGCACGGTATCCATGAGGACTTCATCGGCACCGCCGTAGGTGTAGACCGAGAGCGAGAATCCAGCCAGCGTATTGGCGACACCCACCGTATCGATGCCGTTGCCGCCAAAGACGTTCAGCGTGCCGAATAGGCCAGTATCCACATTCAGGACGTTGCCGACTGTGTTGCCAGACGAACCGAGCGTGACAGTCGCAGTGAAGGCGGTCACGGCATTCATCGTCACTCCGTCATCGCCGTCGCCGGTATTGATGGTGGTGATCCCCGTCAGCACGTTATTGAGATCAACAAAATCGATGCCGCCCCAAGTATTGACGGTCAATAGAGCAGTTGCAGTGTTGTCGACTGCCACCGTGTCGTTTTGCGAACCGGACAGTTGATAACCGCCATCGATGGTCACCGACAGATTGGGAATGGCTTGCGCACCTACCAAGCGGCCAATCACGCTGACGTTGAGCGTATCGGACCCTGCACCGCCCAAAACGGAGACAGACCCGAGCACCGCGGCGGGAATGACGACGCCGGGCTGCAAGGGATCGGGCTGGGCCGAAATCGTCACCGAATCATCGCCACCGTTGACGAAGACATTAATGAAGCGGACGGGCAGATTTGTCGTCGGCCCGTTGAACACTTCACCGTTCAACCCCGTGATGTTAAATCGCCCATTGGGTTGCTGGAAAATCGTGATTTGATTAGCAGCATTGTCACCGGTCACAGTGAGCAAACCACTCTGCAGTGTGACTGCCACGATACCCGCGAGCAGTTCTCGCCGTTCCAGACTCTCGATACCCAAACGCCGCGCGGCCGGAGCCACTTTTCGAGCTTTCTTCATTTTCAGTCCCTCACGAAGGTTGCAGATGATTGACTGCGGCTTTGGTTGCAGGAATGCGTCGATTTCCAAAGGGCGGTCGGATGAACGAAGCCAGCAAATCCGTTTTAATCCTCCCAACCTCCGTGCGGAATGGCTGGGAAACAGTCTGCCTGAGTAAATGCCTGTCGTCAACTAGCAATTTTGCGATTTGGGCAATTTTTCGCCAGAATTGCCCTAGGCTGATTCCAAGTTGACGTTGACGCGAGATTTTGAGCTTGCGTTGGGGTGCCGGAATTTGGTTCA
>JAYTUF010000348.1:0-7789 GCA_043744755.1 Anatilimnocola sp. | reverse complement strand
CGGACGTGATTCGCGAGCTGGATCGGCGGGGCTGCACGCTGTGCGAAGTGGGAATTCCCTATAGCGACCCGATCGCCGATGGGCCGGTGATTCAGGCTTCCTACACGCGGGCGCTCGCGCACAAGATCAAGCTGAAGGAAATCCTGGCCATGCTCGCCAAGGTCTCCGGCGAAGTGAAAATGCCGCTGGTCACGATGATTAGTTTCGCGATCATCCACCGTTACGGATTGGAACGTTTTGTTCAGGATGCGAAATCCGCCGGCGTGAGCGGCGCCATTGTGCCCGACTTGCTGGTTGAGGAAGCCGAAAAATTCTCGGCTATTTGCCGAACCGCTGATTTCAACTTGATTCAACTCGTCACGCCGACGACGCCCCGTGACCGAGCGCTGCGGATTGCGGCGTCTAGCAGCGGCTTTCTCTACTATGTGTCCATCGCGGGGATCACCGGGGAGCGAACGCAGTTGCCCGCGGATTTGGTGGAGAACGTCGCCTGGCTCAAGGCGCAAACGAAGCTGCCGATTTGCATTGGCTTCGGCATTAGTCAGCCCGAACATGTGAAATTGCTTGCGCCGGTTTCGGATGGGCTAATTGTGGGGTCGGCCATCGTCCGCCGCGTTGCGGAAGCGGCGACGCGCGAGCGAAGCGAAGTCTTGAAAGAAGTGGGGCAGTACGTGACTTCTCTCCTCGCCGCGCTAGAATGAATACGGCACGCGTGTTGCAGACGATGCAGCCCGGTACTTGGCAAATTCCACGGGCAAAAGCTCGAATTTTCCGAACTTGCCCTTTGGAAAGTGCCGAGATTAGAGTTAGAGAGATAGGTTTCAAACAGTCGCTTCGCCGCGGCTGCCGGCGGCCCCACGTGGCGTCTGGAACGAAACCGGGCGATCGTTCCACCTTTCCACCACGCGTTGGCCGGCCAGCTTCGGCTGCCTGCGGGAAAGGTGTTTCAACATGACGGCCTTCGCTCCCCGTTCGACGATCGCGCGCTACTTTGCCGGTCTCTGCGAGACGACTTTTCAAACCCGGCTCGGCGTTGTCGATCCGCCCTTAATCGACTACCTCAGCCAAATGCTGCTGCGGTTCGTCCGCACCGAAACGCTGCACCGCGTCCGCAATCTCGCCGGTCGGCCGGCGGTCGAAGTGGTCGAGATGCTCACCGAAGCCGAGAATCGCATCGGCCTTGCGCGGCGCGAAGTCCATCGCCACATCGGCGACGTGACGCTCTTCTGGACGGGTGTCTATCCCGAATCGCTCCGCGAACTGCGCTCGGTCGAGAAGAAAGACTTCTTCGTTGACTACTGCTCGCAGGGCAAACGAGCCTATCACATCGCCAGCACCATCAAGACCGACCGCAGCGAAGACACACCGGACGAAGTGCTGCAACAACTGAGCGACCGTTTTGAAATGTGCGCCTTCGGCCTGGGGGAAGTCCGCCGCGAATGGGAACGGCGGGATGATGCGGAGGGGCGGATTCTGCTTACCGAGTAAGCCACCGAACTTAGTTTGCGAGGCAATGCATGCTCTGAGAAGAGATTGTCGCCATGAGCACCTTTGGCTACGCTGATGACATGACAGCCGCCCGCAAACTCGAGTGGATTTCGCCCGCAGAGTATCTCGCCAGCGAGATTGATTCGCCGGTGAAGCGAGAGTATTGGGCTGGTTACATCTACGCGATGTCCGGCGCCACCAACGCCCACAATCGAATTGCTGGCAAAATCTACTCTATGTTGGATCGCTCACTAAGTTCGAGCCCCTGCCAACCCACGAATTCGGACACCAAGATTCGCATCCGTAATGGACGGGACGTTCGCTTCTACTACCCAGATGTCGCAGTAGTTTGTGAAGAGAACCCCGCGCAAGACCATTTCGAGGATCAACCGACGGTTATCATCGAAGTGCTATCACCCTCCACGCGTCGCGCGGATGAAGGCGAAAAGCGCGTCGCCTATCAAACAATCCCTTCGCTCCAGAGTTACTTGCTCGTTGAGCAAGATCAGCCAGCCGTTGTTCACTATCGCCGCACCAAAACCGGCTTTCGCCGATACGTCATCAGCGGTCTGGATGCCGAGGTGGCGATTCCGTGCTTATCGCTCTCGCTGCCTCTGTCGGAGGTTTATCGGCGCATTTCTTTCGCCGCCGAATAGCTTCCTCACACACGATTCGCGGGTCGAATCGCCTGCGGCGCGAGGCCCGTTCGGACGGCGGATTCTTACTCCTGGTTCCTGGGTGCGGACTGCCGCCCGGCTGGCTAGAATGGTTCGTAACCCGAGACCATTATGGCGCCACTTCCGTGCCGACTACTTCGCCAAGCTCGAACCACAACGCACCCAGCGACAACTGGTCAAGCGCCTGGAACGCCTCGGCTACCAAGTCACCCTCACACCCAAAACGGCCGCCTAACCAGCGCCACTCATCATGCCCCCCCTGAACACCCAGCCATTCTTCCGACCCCACCGTCGCTCCTACCGGTCCGCGCCCCTCGCGCCCCACACCGGGAGTTTTTCGGAGCAATTCAGCTACACTTGCAGCGCGCATCCCACTACGATTTAACCATGACCAGAAACGTGGGAAAGGCGATGCAGGTGTTGGCGCTCATGCTGCTGCCGGCGGCGATGTTGATGCAACTGACTGCCCAAATGCGGGCCAGTAGCGTCAGCGTGATGCTGCTGTTGATGTTGTTCGGCATTGCGCTTTTCTGCGTTGGTCGAGTTGTCGAGGGCTATGGCAGCCCGCGGGTGGGATGAGCGATGCACCAGATTCGGTTTGTCATCGTGGCCCTATTCGGCTTCGGCAGCTTTTTTGCCTCTGGAGTATCGTCCGCCCAGATCTTTCCCGGCCCAACCAACCTTCCCGCCGCGGAACTGCAACTGCTCGATTCGGCTGGCGCGGCCCATCTCGAAAATGGCCGGCAACTGCTGCAGCAAAAGGAATGGGACGAAGCGGTCGAAGCCATTCGCCGCGTGCTGGAGAATGACGGCGGGCGGATGATCCGCGTGGTGCGCGATCCGAAAATGCGCGATCCGAAAATGCCAATGGCCGCCGAGTCATTGGCCTGGCATGTCAGCGTGCGTGAGTATTGCCATTGGCGATTGGCTTCGCTCGCGTGGGAAGCGCCGGAAGCACTGATTGCCTATCGCCGGCTGGTCGATCCACTGGCGGAGCGCTGGCTGAAGGATGCACGCGAGCAACATCAACCGGCGCTGCTGCGGCGGGTGATCGATGAAGCCTGGGCGAGTCGCTGGGGCGATGATGCGGCGCTCGCGCTGGGCGATGATGCGCTCTCGCGGGGTGAGCTCGTTGCCGCGCGATATTGGTGGGAGCGAACAGGCTTGGGCTTCGTTGGCCGCGATGGGTCAGCGCTGTGGTTGCTCGCGAAACGGCAAGCGGTGACTGCTGAAAAGGTCGCCCAACTTTTAGCGGCTCCTATTCGCGAGATCAGTCCCTACTATGCCGATAGTGACCTCTCCGCTGCCGATGTTCGCGCGCGTCTAATCTTGCTGGCCATCCTCACCGGCGAGACGGAACGAGCGGCACAAGAACTGGCGTGGTTCCGCGCTCTCCATCCAGATGACGAAGGAGTCATCGCGGGCCGGCGAGGCAACTATGTCGATCTGCTGACCGCGCTCACTGAACAAGCCAAGTCTTGGCCCACCATGGTTCGTCCTGCCATCCCAGCAACTTGGGGTGGCACCCCGGAGCGGAATGGCGTCTTCGTTTCGCCGCCTGATCCAGCGGGTAAGCCGCTCTGGACGGCGCCCTTGCCGCGACTCACGACGGATCGCGACATGATCGGCGCCGGTCGCCTGCGCGTGGCCGATGATATGAAGTCGCTCGCTGCTTACTACCCGGCGATTTGGAAGAACGACCTGCTCGTGCGGGCGGATAGCCGCGGCGATTCTTATCTGGCGGCCTTCGATTTGACCGCGGGCACGATGCGCTGGCGAGTGGGCTTTCCGCGGCAGGCCAGTCGCCAGACGGAGCCGCCCGCAGATGACGGCACGCTCGGCGAAGTCAACGAAGTCCATGCCGATCTGCCGCGGCACGTGGGCGTCGCGCGGTACACACTCACCGTCAGCGGCGACAAAGCCTTTGCACGCCTGGGTTCGCCTGTGACGGCTCCCCGTTCTCGCCGCGTGGAACGCTTGCTGGCGAAGGATCAAGGTTGGCTCTTAGGCGTCGATCTTGCCGCCGAAGGCAAACCGCTCAGTGGATTTCCGATCCGCCCTGAATCGCCCGAGTGGTCCTTTGAAGGTGCGCCGCTGATTCACGAAGGTGCGCTGTACGTCGCCATGCGGCATGTGGAAGGCTCGCGGTCGCAGATCTACGTCGCTTGCTTTGAACTGGCGACCACATTCGTCCCCACGAACGACAGTGATGAAGTTGCCCGTCCCACCGGCCGCCTCCGCTTTCGCACGCGGATCGCTTCAGCCGCCACGCTCGGCGGCGGCAACCTGGACGAACTCACCGGCCTGCTGTTGACCATTGCCCACGGCCATGTTTATTGCAACACCAACGCCGGCGCCGTCGGCGCCGTCGAAGCTTCGTCCGGCCGCTTGAAGTGGGTCGTCACTTATCCGCGCTCGGCGTTTCGCAATGACGAAGGGGTGGGCGATAGCGTTTTCTTTCGCGATCTCAATCCGTGCCTCGCTGCCGATGATTTGATCATTGTGGCTCCGCAAGATAGCGACCGGATCTTCGCGCTCGATGCGATGAGCGGTCAGATTCGCTGGCAAACGGCGGCGGATACTGCGACCGATGCGACGACGCTGCTGGGCGTGCGCGATCACTGTTTGATCGCTGCCGGCGATCGCATTTACTGGATCGATGCTCTAACGGGCACACCGCTCACTCAGTATCCAGCCGGTCGTCCAAATGTGTCTTCGGCGGCCGCCGCTTCCCCGCGTGGTCTGGGGCAAGGAGCCATTGTCGGCGAGCAAGTCTGGTGGCCGACGCGGGAGAGCATCTTTGTCTTCAGCACGCAGCCTGTGCGGATCGGGCAAGGGTGGGGCCCACCACTGCTGAAAGAGATTCCGTTGGTGCCGCGCGGTCTGACCGGTGGCAATGTGCTGGTCGCGGGAGACAAGCTGATCATCACGACGGGCACGCAGCTCGCGGTCTTCGGTTCGCAGCCACCACTTACGCCGCCGACCAAGCCCGATGTCCGTTAATCGTCAGTTCGTTAATCGTCTTCATAAACGACCGAAGCGCGACGGCGAGGAGTCACTCGCATCGGTCGGCGCTTGACTGGGCCTTCGCCTTCGACGAACCAATAACCGCCCAACAGCTTGTAGAAGAACAGAATCAAGAACGCGCCTGCGGTGGCCACCACAAAGCCGACCGGACTGATCGGCGTGACGCGTTGTCCTTGATCGGAGAAGAACGTCAACGTGCCGCAACCAAACACGGTGCCGCCGATGCCCATTGCCAGGGTCGCGACGGCCCCGCCGGGGTCTTTGCCGGGCATGATCGCCTTGGCCAGCAGACCCACGATCGTGCCGAACCCCACCCACACCAGGATGTCGTTCGCCCACTGCTGGGCCAGCGTAATAAACTGTGCGTTGTCCATATCTGCCTTCCGTGAAAAGCCGCGGAGTCATCCTTTTGTATCGGCTGTGCCGGCGGGGAACTTGGGAACAGCCCTGCGGGAGGGTGAAGCTGGGGGGGTGGCGGCAGGGAGCGGAGGCAAGTCAGGAGTCGGGAAGTCAGGGGGCAAGTGATCACTGGTCCAACGGAGGCAAAAATTCTGGGCCATAGACTGGCCACTCTTTGCCCGTCCGCGAAAAGACAGGCAACAAGGATTGCGCCGAATTTGCCAGGCAGTCTCGATCTCCCCATAGTAACGATTGCTAGCACTTAGCCGCTCTAATCGGCCGGAGAACTGGGGTATCGGCGCAGACCCGGCTTGAGCGCATTATACTTCTCGGTGCAGTAAAATCTGCCCGGCTGATCCCTGGACGCTGGCGACACGCGAACTGCAAGCGAAGTGTCATCGGCAATCTTCAAACGCCTCAACTTCCTCTCTAAGTGAACGCCATGAGCGAATCGACGATCACCCCAGCTGCACCCGCCACTACCCAGCCCCAGGACAAATCCGTAACGAGTGCCAAGTCGGGCAATGGCAGGCCCGGCAACGGCAAGTCGGCCAACCGCAAGGGCGAGAAGCTGGCGCGGCCGGCCACCAAAGCGAAGGTGGCGCGCGTTTCCGAGGAAGACACGGCCGAGGCTCGACTGCGTCAAGTGTTTGCGGCGATCGCGGCGTTTCGCGACGGCGATTTCTCGATCCGCTTGCCGGCCGATTGGGCGGGAACGGAAGGGCGGATCGCCGAGGCGTTTAACCAAACCATCGCCCAGCAAGACCGGATCTCGCGGGAAGTGACGAGACTGAGCGCGACGGTCGGCAAGGAGGGGCGGCTGAAGCAACGGATGTCGTTTCCCGGGGCGGTCGGCGGCTGGGCTGCCGAAGCGGACTCGATCAACACGCTGATCGACGATCTGGTGCGACCGACGACGGAAATCGCCCGGACGATCGGCGCCGTGGCCAAGGGTGACCTGGGGCAATCGATGGAACTGGAAGTGGACGGCCGCGCGCTCAAGGGTGAGTTTTTGCGCTCCGCGAAGCTCGTGAATTCGATGATCGAGCAGCTCTCGGTCTTCACGTCAGAAGTGACCCGCGTGGCCCGCGAAGTCGGCACCGAAGGGAAGCTCGGCGGCCAGGCGCAGGTGAAGGGCGTTTCGGGCGTATGGAAGGATTTGACGGATTCAGTCAACCAGATGGCCGGCAACCTCACTGCGCAGGTCCGCAACATCGCCGATGTGACGATCGCCGTGGCCAATGGCGATCTTTCCAAAAAGATCACCGTCGATGTCCGCGGCGAAATTCTGCAGCTCAAGGAAGCGACCAACACGATGGTCGATCAGCTCCGCTCCTTCGCGTCGGAGGTGACGCGCGTCGCCCGCGAAGTGGGCACCGATGGCCGGCTCGGTGGGCAGGCGGTGGTGCCCGGCGTGGCGGGAACCTGGAAAGATCTCACCGACTCCGTCAACGCCATGGCGACCAACCTCACGGCCCAGGTGCGGAACATCGCGACCGTGACGACGGCCGTGGCGCGCGGCGACTTGTCGCGCAAGATCACGGTCGATGTGAAGGGGGAAATTCTGGAGCTGAAGGAGACGATCAATACGATGGTCGATCAGCTTAACGGTTTCGCGTCGGAAGTGACCCGCGTGGCCCGCGAAGTAGGAACCGAAGGCAAGCTCGGCGGTCAAGCGCAGGTGGGCGGCGTGGCCGGCACCTGGAAGGATCTCACGGACTCGGTCAACTCGATGGCTTCGAATCTCACCGGCCAGGTACGGAACATTGCCGAAGTGACGACGGCCGTGGCGAAAGGTGACCTTTCGCGGAAGATCACGGTAGACGTGAAGGGTGAAATTCTGGAGCTGAAGAACACGATCAATACGATGGTCGATCAGCTCAACGGCTTTGCATCCGAAGTGACCCGCGTCGCCCGCGAAGTGGGCACCGAAGGGAAGCTGGGTGGTCAGGCCGAAGTCCGCGGCGTGGCGGGCACCTGGAAGGATCTGACCGACAACGTCAATTTGATGGCCTCCAACCTGACTGGCCAGGTCCGGGGTATCGCCAAGGTCGTCACCGCCGTCGCTCGGGGCGATTTGAAACGCAAATTGACCCTGGAGGCCAAAGGCGAAATCGCGGAATTAGCCGAAACGATCAACAGCATGACCGACACCTTGGCGACCTTTGCCGAGCAGGTCACCTCCGTGGCCCGTGAAG
>JAYTUF010000347.1:0-7791 GCA_043744755.1 Anatilimnocola sp. | reverse complement strand
TTTCCCGCCACTGGAACTGGGAATTCTCAAAGAGCGACATGCACAGCCTCTGCCTTCGCGAAACTATTCAAAATCGTGGCCGCTGCCGCCCCGTTCGTAGCCGTTGTACCACTGTTCGAGCGCCTTCAGCACGCCGTCGCGTTCCGGGCGAGAGGCAAACACCGATTCGTCCCCTTCCAGCCGCACCTCGTAATCCCCTTCGTAAGTGCAGTCGTCGTTGCCGCAAAAATGGGGCACGTCCGCAATCCACACAATGCGATAGAGAGGCACATGCTTGTCGTCGATGAGCGTAAAAATCGAAGTCACAACCGCCCTCCTCCACACCGGCTGACGCCTGCCGCGGAAGGCACCAGCCCGCGACCCCCAGCCTGATTTCACCCTTGCGATTGTACCCAATCCGCCGCAGGCCGTCGAATGGGCGAAAAATGGAAGGGGGCCGGGTTTCTGCCAGCGCCAGCCCTAATACTGCAAGTCAACGCCCAAACCCACGCCATTCGAAATCACGACGGGGACAATGCTCCACCCGCTGTCTTCGGTTGTGTTGACAGCTTGAGTCGCCAAATACGCTATCGACCAGCCGATGAGCACTTGCGAGAAGTAATGATCGTCGTCGTGAATGCGCGACCAACCGGTCCAGAGCGAGCCGGTGACCAGCAGGGCTTTGAGCGGATACGATTCTGTCATTGAGGCCGCCGTCAGGAAGGGAACGGCGCCGACGAAGGCATGGCCCGATGCGCCGTGTTCGCCTGCAAACGGATGCCAATGCGAATCATGGCCCTCGGGGCGCTGCGCGCCCAGTCCGAATTGCAACAGCCCGACCAGGGGCGCTCCGATTGCTAAGGCGCGCAGCGAGCGGCCTCCGAATTGGCCGATGGGTGCCAGGAAATGATCCTCCGGGAGGAAATAGCCGGTGATCGACATCGCCAAATACGCGGGAATTGCATATGTAAACTCGCCGAATGTCTTACCCACGGTGAAGAATCGATCGACTGAACGCGATTGTCCGTGGCCCGCTTGTCGTTGATACCAATCGCGCAGGCTCTGATCCGCGGGCGAATTGGCCAGGGGAGCGGCTACGGCGACAACGATACCTACGCGGATCAGATTCTGGGGTCCGTAAAAAACCTCCGCGTCATTCCACAAGCGATGAACCGAACGCCCAAAACGGCCGCGCGTCGATTCCCAGATGCCAAGCTCCTGGGGCGGCTGCGACATTTCGCCGTAACCTCCATCCCAGGGCTCATTGCTCGTGACGGATTGATTCACGGCCGCGTAGACGTCGTCATACTGCCAGGGGTTACCGGGAGTCTGGTCGGTTTGAGAGCTGATTCGCGATTCAGTCGCCAAAGCGGGCCCGGCCGCCGGAATGCCCGGCAGCGGAATTTCCCAGTTATTCGGCGCGGGCATCTCGGCTGGGGTAAACCGTGGCTCGTATTGGGCCGCGGCTGGCGAGGAGCCGCCGAACAGGAGTGCGACCGCCATTACAAGGAGAAAAGCGGAGCGATGGCGCATGTACCAATCCTCGTGGCCGGTGGCAGCGCCGATTCCACATGCACTGGTTGAAACGATTTCAACAGTTGTGTCATCGACGAAAGAAGTCGTGCCCCCCCTCAAAACACGAACAGTCGGATTAAGCCGCAAAACGAGAAACGCCGCCGTATTCGCCAAACTCGTGGCCAACCCAGAATGTCACCCTAATCGTTACAGCTTCAATCCGATTGCAGACGGGGCTTGGCTGCGACAATTCCACACTTGCGCCAACTGTGTTCCTGAATTCCTCAATAAATGTTCAACTAGTCGCCCAGCCCTTCAGACAAAAACACGCGGAAACACCCAAACGGCGCTAGTTTCTCCATTGTCACCCCCCGGACTTTATGAACAGGGGGTATTATACAGTCATCCACTGCATATTTCAGTGATCAATCCGACGCTTCGATTCCATTCACACTCATCCACCAACTTGCCAATCCAACTTGCCTCATCCATTAGATGCTTGGCACTGGACAAGTCTGGTCCCGCGCCGCTTGAAACTTGAAACTATTTCTTCGTTGGGGCTGACAACTCGCTAAGCAACTCTTTTAGAGGAAGCACCTGCTGCATCGCGGCATGAATCTCTCGAAAATTCTGGCGCAAGGTAGTCTCTTGCGCGGAAAGCTGCTTTTCGACTGCGGCAAGCAGAGCCTGCTTGGTCTGCGCCTGGGGAGGGCGAGTGGATGCGGGTATCTGCCCCGGTGGATTATCGCTGCGCACGTTGCGCATATCGGAAAACATGATGGTAGTCCCTTGCTCGATTTGCTCGCGGGCGCGCTGGCGAAATGTGGCGATGTCGGCCAGGACTTCGTCGCGCAATTGTTCGGGCGTGCCGCACAACATTTGCAGGGCACGCTCCCATTCCATTGCGACGGAATGCGTTTGAAACAAGTACTGGAAGTCCGGTGTTTCGGATGCCGAAACAATTACCGACCGCTGCATCAGCGAAATCGCCTGGCCCGAGTAATCGAATGAGAGGGAGTCCGGCTCACGAGCGAGGACCGCCGTCGCGCTGAGATGAGTTGCTATCTTCCCGTCTCCCAACGCTCTCAAGTTATACCTGAGCTGCGCCGCCCAACCTTGCCGCGGCGCGGCAATGCACTCGACATTCAGCGAGTTCAGCCGGTCGGTTCCGTTGCTACCCTTCCCCTCCAACCCAATCTTCATTCCCAGGTAGGGGCGATCTTTGATGAAGTAACTACTCCCTCGCACCACACTTGTCTGCGAATAGGCAGAATAGAGTGGATCTGTTGAGTGGCGGTCGTCTTTGTAAAGCTGCACCTGCCAGTCTTTCTGAGCGAGTCTCTCAGCCAGCCCGTGAAAGATCAGGGCTTGTCGCTGCAGTTCGTCGTCGGCAAAACTGAGTTTTGCGAACGGGAGGATCGGTCGCTTCTCCCGCGGCAATCTTTGACTGGGATGTAGCGCCGGCGGCTTGGTCTTGATCGGCACCCCTTTGTGTTGGGGAACCTGGCAAAAGAAACGCAGGCTCTTGCCATCGGAGGAAGTAAGTAGATTAGCGTGGGTAATGTCCGAGTATCGATACCAGGACTTCTGCACGCTCCCATCCGGATGAGGACTGGATTCGCTTTGATATTCGAATCCCGATTTCTCCAGAGCGCCGATCAGCTTGGCGGCCCGCTTGTGTGTGACAGGCTGCGCAAACTTTAAACAAAAATCCCGGCCCGATGTTAGAGAATCAATTGGCTCGTCAGCCATCGCGGTAAAGAACTGCTCGTCCAGGTATTTGGCCTTCATCCATTCCGGCAACGCGGCGAGGGCTTCGGCCAGCGTGGGCCGCGGCGCTCGATAGGCGCGGCGGGAGAACCAGGTGTATCGCAGGCCGGAAAAGTAATCGGACGAACCAATATAGGAATTGGCTGCGAACGACACGAGCAGTTCCGTATCGCCGACTTTGCGATTGTGGACGGCGGTTTCAGCTAACTCGAATTCTTGCTTGAACGTTTTCCGCTCCACCTGGCTCAAGGGGCGGTAGCCCTGCTTCTCCAATTCGGCCACAAAGCGCTGCATCGCGGCTTCTTTTTTTTCGCCTGATGCTATTTCTCCGTTCCAACGCAGCGTCAGCCAGTCGTTTTGGAAGTTGACGTGCACCTCCTGGGGCCAACCGCGTAGATGCCAGGGCTGAGGCCAGGTGCGCGTGATCCGCCGCATGTCGAGCGGTGCCATCGCCTTGATCTCAGCCTGACTGATATGCGCTTGAAACTCCGCATCGTTGCCGATTGCTGCATCCTTCCAAATGCCGTCGATCGTTTGCTTTACGGGTGACACTTCCGCCGGTTCATCCGGTGGCGCATCAGCAACGAGCAGCAACGTGAAAGCGAGAAGACAGTCGAACATAGCTTCACAACTCCAGGCACCGAGGGACGATGATGCGGCGCATGTTACGATTTCTTCCCCTTCTTCTTCCCTTCTCCCTTTCCTCTCACTGGGCCGCCGCCCCAAAGAGGATCTTTGTTCGACGCATTCCAGGTGTCCCATTTCGCTTGCAATTCCTTGACCTTGTCTGGCATCGTCGCCGCCAGGTCTTTCGTTTCACCAATGTCATCTTTCAAGTTGTAGAGCTTGGCGGGGCTGATGGCATTGGGCTGGTCGGGGTCGAGGTCGGCGGTGGTGTCGTAGCGGACGAGTTTGAAATCGCCGGCGCGGATGGCGGATTGGGTGCCGAACCGCCAGTAAAGGGCGTCGTGAGGCGGGGTCTTAGTTTCACCGCTCAGGTGCGGCAGGAGATTCACACCGTCACGCTTCGTATCAGCGGGGAGCGTGATGCCCGCGGCGGCGAGGGCGGTCGCGTGCAGGTCGAGTTGAATGGCGGGTTGGTCGAAGGTGGAAGGCTTGATCGTGCCGGGCCAACTAATGACAAATGGCACGCGGATGCCCCCTTCGAGCGTGGTGCGTTTCGAGCCTCGCAGCGGCGTATTGATCGAGCCGTTGATGGTCACGCCCGGCATCGTGGGACCGCCGTTGTCGCTGATGAACATCACCAGCGTGTTCTTTTCCAGCCCCGAGCTGTTGAGCTTGGCCAGCACCCGGCCGATGCCATCGTCCATGGCCGACATCATCGCGGTGTATGTCCGGCGGGTCTTATTCTCGATCGCGGCGAACTTCTTCAGCCGCGGATCGTCAGCTTGCATCGGCGTGTGGACGGCATTGAAGGCCAGATACAAGAAGAACGGCTGCTTCTGATTCTTCTCGATAAACGCTTCGGCCTCGCGGGCGAAGGCATCCGTCAGGTAGGCTTCTTCCTGCACGGACTCTTTGCCGCGGAGAATTCCTTGATCGTCGAAATAATCATGAGCGCCGCCGAGGAAGCCAAAGAACTCGTCAAAGCCGCGCTCTTGCGGATGAAATTGTGGTTGACTGCCGAGGTGCCACTTGCCGACGAGGGCCGTTTTGTAACCCGCCGACTTGAGGCGATCGGCAATGGTCTTTTCCGTCACCGGCATGCCCTGCACGCCGGCTGGATTAAACTCGTGACCGAACCGCTGCTGATACCGGCCCGTCAACAATCCCGCGCGGGTCGGCGAGCAATAGGGTCCGGTCACATAGCCATTCGTAAATCGCGAGCCAGACTCCGCGAGCTTATCGAGATGCGGCGTGGGGATGTCCTTGCAGCCATGAAAGCCAACGTCGGCATATCCCATGTCATCGCCCACGATGAGGACGATGTTGGGCTTGGCGTCGGCGGCGAGCAACGGACTAATCCCGAGCAGTGAGACAAAAACTGTTGAATGCAGAATGATGTTACGAAGCATGATGGTTTTCTTGATGCAAGGAAATGGAAAGTTCTCTCGCGGCATTCCTAGCTTACGCCTCGGGCTTCCTGTGGCTTCGCCGCGTTAGGTCTGTTTCAAACTTCTCGTCCAAACTTGCGGCGACCAGTTTGAAGTTTGCCAACGATCGGCCGTGGCTAGTTCGCGCACAAGCAGCTTGCCTGCCGTAATCTCGAAATAGAAGAACGCCTGAGCGTCGCTGCGGAAGTGGGACGAGTTATCGACGTTGAACAAATCAAAGCCTTGCTCGACGCGGGTCGCGGTGCCATTCCATTTGAGAATGTTCCGCGCATGCGTGTGGCCATAGAGAATCGCGACCACGTTGTACTTCGCGATGGCCGCATGAAAGGCCCGTGCGTCGCAGGGATGCCATTCTTTGCCGGCGTTCTTTGGATCGGTCAGGTCGCAAGGCGTTGAATAACGCTGCACATCAATGTGATGCGTGATGACCACGGACCGGCCGCTATCGCCGACGGACTCTTTCAAATCCTCTTGCAGGAATTCCAGGCTGCCGAGCGGGTTGTACCGCCGCGGCTGCGTCTTGTCCTTCGTGGAACCAACGACGATTCCCAGGTTGATGAAATGCACCGAATTCCCCGCCGGTCCCCAATCCCACGAATAGTGATGACCGCTGTCCGAGACGTGCTTCACGTCCATTCTCTTCTTGTTCCGCTCTTTGATCCCATCAATCGCCAGGCCCGTGCCGCGGGGGCCATCGTGGTTGCCATAGACTTCGTAGCACGGGAACTTGAGTTTCCCCTCCTGGCCGGTCAGACCAAAATCGGCAGTGAAGGCGTCCCATTCCGTCTGCTGCATTTTCTCGTGGACGCTGCCGGTCTTATCGCCCGTATCGATCAAGTCCCCCGCGTGAATCACCCCACTGAGCGCCGCGACGGCGCCGCCGCCTGCTTCGGTCGAGATCGCTTTGCCGGGCAATTCGTTCAACGTCTTGATCAACTGCGAAGTCACGCCGGCCGAAGCCAGATCCATTTCGCCGGGCGATTCCTTGTTCGCGAGATAATGCGTATCGCCGATGAGGGCGAAGGCGACGGGTTTGATGTCAGCAACTGCGGCGAACGTGGGACGCAGGGCCAGCGCGGCGGTTGCACCGGCGAAAGAGCCGAGGAGTTGACGGCGGGAAAGAGTCATGGGTTCGTCGCACAAACGGGGTGAAAGTAAAACCAGCGATTAGAGTGACGGTGAATCGCTCAATATCTGCTGCTGCTTAGCCACCGGCTTCAGCCGGTGGTCTGTGAGTTAATGAGTGCCGGCTTTAGCCATTGAGTCGTGAGCGAAGTGGCAATGGCTAAAGCCGGTCTTCTCAAACAATCTAACCACCGGCTCAAGCCGGTGGCTAAGGATCAAAAGGAAATTCCCAGCTAATTCCTATCATCGAGCCTAATCCTTTTTCATGACCGCCGCGATTCTCACCGTGAGGTCGTCAGCTTTCTTAGTTGCCTCCTCGATTGGCAATCCCTTCGCCACGCCGGGTCGTTTGTGTCCAGCCGTGCCGACATACGAATCGCGGAGCACACTCATTCGCTGCTGAATTAAAGGCAGCGCTTCGGCGGGCAGCTTGCGTGCTATAAAATAGTCGGCCGGTGATTTCGCCGTGCTCACATCCTTATCTCCCATCGCCGCAAGGAGCCGCGTCGCCATCAGCCACTGGCCGTCGCCGTTCGGATGCACGCCGTCGGGCTGAAGCGTGAACTTGGGATCGGTTTCTCGCCGCTGCTTCACATGTGCCGTCATGGCTGAATGCAGGTCGATGACAACCCAACCGTGCTCGCGCTGCTTCACCAGCCATTCGCTGTAACGATCAAGAACCTCGTTGTAAGAGAAAGCCTTCGGCGCTCGTAGGTCGTCATAAAAGGGCGGCGTGATGATAATCAGCTTCGCGCCGGCCGCTTCAACACTCTTCTTCAAGTTTTGCCAGCCTTGTTGGTACTTCGCAAATCGCTCCTCATCAAACGGTTGATAAATGCCGCAGTTGATGCCATAGCAGGCAAAGACCAGATCGGGCTTGACGAGTGGCAGCAGTCGATCGAGCCGTTCAAACAGATCGGGCCGGGGAAACTTGCCGCCGGCGTGACCCTCTTCGCTGAGGCCTGAAACCGTTTCGCTCGGCAAGCCGCAGTTGATGACCGTGGGCGTTGTCTCCCAGCGATTGGAAACGAGCCAGGCGTCGAACAGGGCCACATATTGACCCGCGGCGGTGATGCTGTCGCCGAGGAATAGAATCTTCTTCGACTTCTTCACAAGTGCGGCCGGGCTGTCAGCGGCGCTCGCGTTTGTCGCTAGCGCGACAACGAGTAAGTTGAAAACAAGCGAGCAGAACACGTGACGCATGGATAGACCTGGAGTGGAGAGAGTCGGCGGGCGAATCAGTCACCACGTTACCCGGTGACTTTCTGAAGGGCAAGCATTGTCGTCTTTCGCTCCGCGAAAGAACGTTCTTTCGCGGAGCGAAAGA
>JAYTUF010000346.1:0-2034 GCA_043744755.1 Anatilimnocola sp. | reverse complement strand
ACCGCGTGGTCAACATCGAAGGTCCCAAGGGCAAACTGAGTTGGGAACACCGGCCCGAAGTTTCCGTCACGGTCGATGCCGCCGCCAAGCAGATTGTCGTCGCCCGCCAGAACAATGAGCGCGAGGCTCGCGCCTTCCACGGCCTGACCCGCGCCCTGATCCAGAACATGATCCTGGGCGTGAAGAACGGCTACGAGAAACGGCTGGAGATCATCGGCGTCGGTTACACTGCAACGCTCAAGGGCAAAATGCTGGCGATGCGGGTAGGTTACGCGAATGAGTTGCAGCGGGCGATTCCCGAAGGCTTGACCGTAACTGTGCCCGATGCCACGCACGTGGTGATTCAGGGCGCGGACAAGCAAAAGGTCGGTCAGTTCGCGGCCGAGATTCGGCAGCTCCGCAAGCCGGAACCATACAAGGGAAAGGGTGTTCGTTATCAGGGCGAGCAGATCAAGCTCAAGCCGGGTAAGGCCGCCTCGAAGTAATTTGTGATTATTGTATTCATCACGCTCCGCGTGATGATTTCATCTCGCGGAGCGTGATGAATACTATGTTGATTTCTCGGCGGCCTCTTATATTCGGATGCCGCATTCGAGAAGGGAAAGACGGCAATGGACAAACAACGAACATTAGGTGGCCGGCGCGAACGCCGGGCTTGGCGGGTGCGGAAGCATTTTAAGCATGGGGCCGAACGGCCGCGGCTGAGTGTCAATCGCAGTCATAAGCACGTCGGCGTGCAGATCATCGACGATACGACCGGCCAGACTTTGGTCTCGGCGAGTACGATCGATAAGGATTTGCGGGCCGAGTTCAAGTATGGCGGCAACAAGGAAGCGGCGACTCGAATCGGCAAGATTATTGCCGAGCGGGCCCTGGCCAAGGGAATCAAGGAGGTTGCGTTCGATCGCGGCCATTTGCGGTATCATGGTCGGGTTGCATCGCTGGCCGATGCGGCGCGCGAAGGTGGTTTGAGCTTTTAATTGCACAGTTGGTGGGCAGCAGGAGTTTATTCGAGCGTGGCTAATAACGAATCGAATCGCGGTGAGTTCATCGACAAGACCGTCCAGATCAAGCGGTGCGCCGCGGTGGTCAAGGGTGGTCGGCGCTTTAGTTTCGCGGCGATGGTCGTTGTCGGCGATGGTCGCGGTCGCGTGGGCTGGGGCTATGGCAAAGCCAATGAAGTCCCTCCCGCCGTCGAAAAAGGCCAGAAGCAAGCGACTCGCAGCATGGTCACCGTGCCATTGATCAACGACACCATTCCGCACGCGGTCAGGGCCAAGTTCGGCTCGGCCGACGTGTTGCTCATGCCGGCTGGCGCCGGGACGGGCGTGATCGCGGGAGCGGCGGTTCGCTCGGTCTGCGAAGCGGCGGGCATCAAGAACATCATTACCAAGAGCATGGGCACCAGCAATCAGATTACCGTCGTTAAAGCGGCGATCAAAGCGCTGCAACAGTTACGCACGACGGCAGATACCGAACGCTTGCGGGGAGTTAGCTTGTCATGAGTTTGCACGAAGTTAATCAAGGCGTTCATAAGCACAAGCGGCCGAACCGCCTCGGTCGCGGTGTCGGCTCCGGCCAGGGCAAGACGGCCGGACATGGGCACAAGGGTCAACGGGCCCGCGCCGGCTGGAAGTCGCTGTCGATCTTCCAGGGTGGCGGCAGTCCGCTCGTCCGCCGCGTGCCCAAGCGTGGTTTTACCAATTCCTTCGCCTTGACAATTGCGAACGTCAATGTCAGCGAATTTGAAGAGTTGTTCGCGGCTGGCGAAGAAGTGTCCATCGCCACGCTACAAGCCAAAGGACTGCTTAAGAAGCGGTTCGATTTGCTGAAGATTCTCGGCAATGGCCTGCTGACCAAGAAGCTCAACGTATCCGCCCACCGGTTCAGCGAAACCGCCAAGATGAAAATCGAAGGCGCCGGCGGCACGGCGACGGTCGTTGCCGGTCGAGTTCCCGTCGCTGAAAAGCAAGCGGCGATCAAGGCTGAGAAGAAGGCGGCTAAAGCGGCTGCCAAGAAACCTTAAGGATTTGG
>JAYTUF010000345.1:0-7806 GCA_043744755.1 Anatilimnocola sp. | reverse complement strand
CCGGAGATCATTCGGGACGTGGAGGACGGCTTCACCTGGCTCAAGGAAAGGGGACCAGAACTGTTTCAAGCCGACCCGAGCCGGATCGCCGTTGTCGGCCGGGTGGCACGGGTGTACTGACCCGTGACTTCCCTGGTTTTATGAGTTTGGCGTCCTGGCGAGGAATGGTCAATGTATCACGCGTTAGTTCTGTAGGTTAAGTCGGTACTCCGCCCTGACAAAGGAAGCTAACCGGACGGAGCTTGGCGCGAGGGTTCACTCCCCTGCGTCTCCCGGCAACTCCGGCGGAATGTAACCCGCTCCCCAGTGGATGTCGTAGTGACCACTCGCCACCCAGCGATGAAAGGTCGATGCCGGCCAATTGCGCGGCTGCGTGACAGACTTGTGTTTCACCGGGTTGAAGTGGGTGTAATCGAAATGGTTCTCTAAATCATCAGCGTCGCGAATCGTGATACGTCCCGCCCGGCACAAAAAGTTACTGATACCAAAATTCGCCGTAAGTCATCGAGTAGCTCTAAAGTGGGGTGTCCATTAATGCGCGGTGTTTGGGCTGAAAAAGTGCGTGGTTCTCGGGTGCGGCGCTGATTGTGAGGCGACTGCAGGTGGCATTGATGGACAGTTTGGCCAAAACCGCCAACCGGGCTCACGAAGTTACGTCGTGGCGGTTGGCGGGGGACATTTCTGCCGGATTCCGCCAGCCGGTGGTTGAGACAGCGGGAAGGGAGTTTGCTAAACTGGGCTTCCACCTGATTTTCTTCGGTTGACAGGCCCGCCGACATGCCCGAGTATCGCCAAGACCCGTTGTCACTGCGCTGGGTGATTGTCGGCAGCGACCGCGCCGCCCGGCCCCAGGAATTTGTCGAGCGGACCGACCGCCGCAGCGACTTTGGCTGCCCCTTCTGTGCCGGCAACGAGGAGCAAACGCCGGTCGCCGTGCAGATGTATCCCGCCACGAACGGCCGGGCAAAGTCAGTTCCCTGGCAGGTCCGCGTCGTGCCGAATAAGTATCCGGCGCTGACGACCGATGCGGATAATGAGTTTGCAGGAGCGGAAACCTCGCGCCCAAACCAGAACGGCTCGCTCCATCGGCAGCGGAGCGGGTTTGGGCAGCACGAAGTCATCATTGAATCGCCCGAGCATATCATCAGCCTGACCGAGCTTTCGCCCACCAATCAAACCCTCGTCTGGCAGGCCTATCAAGATCGCCTCCGCGCGCTGCGACAGGATGGCCGGTTCACTTACGTGCAGATCTTCAAAAACGTCGGCGCCGCGGCGGGGGCATCGCTGGAACATACACACAGCCAGGTCGTCGCGCTGCCGTGGACGCCTGATGATGTGCAGAAGGAAGTGGATCGCTTCGCGCAGCACCGAATCAAGACGGGGAAGTCACTCCTGACGCAGATCATTGACGAAGAACTAGCCAGCGGCGAGCGGATCATCGCCCAGTCGCCGCGGTTCGTCGCCTTCTGTCCCTGGGCCAGCCGGTTCCCGTATCAGGTCTGCATTGCCCCGCGGCAGCAGTCCCCTTCGATCGAGCATTTAGAGGCTGGCGAACTTGGCGAACTGGCAACGATTGTGGGTAAGATGATCGGTCGTATCGAACGTACGCTGGTGGCTCCGGCTTATAATCTGATTCTGCACACGGAACCCTTTGACATTGATTCGCACGACCACTATCACTGGCATATCGAGATTTTTCCGCGTCTGACGAAGGCAGCGGGGTTTGAGTGGAGCACTGGTTGCTGGCTCAATCCGCACCTGCCCGAAGCGGCCGCGGCTGCCTTGCGTGATGAGTACAATGGCTTCTCTCCGGCCGGCTAGCACGCGATTGCAGTCAAGAGTTCCGATTGAAATAACTAGTTAAGGCGAAGGATGTCTGCCGATGTTGACGACTGTTCGTTGTCGCGCGATGTCCCTTCGCGCAATGACGAGCATTGCTGGCAGCTAGCTACTGGGATTCTGCTTCTCTTGTGACGATGGTGTTTGGGCCATGAATTCGATTCGCCTTTGCCTGGTGTTGCACAATCATCAGCCCGTCGGCAATTTCGACGGCGTGTTCGAGCAGGCTTATCAAGACAGTTACCTGCCGTTTCTCGATGTCTTCGAGAGTTACAGCGACCTGAAGATTTCGCTGCACACCAGCGGCCCGCTGATGGAATGGCTCGACGAGCGGCATGGCGAATATATCGACCGCCTCGCGGCATTGGTCGCGGCCGGGCGAATTGAAATCATCGGCGGTCCGTTCTACGAACCAATTCTGACGATGATCCCGCCTCGCGACCGCATCGGGCAGATCACGACCTATACGCAGTGGCTGGAAACACGACTGGGCGCTCATGTGCAAGGCATGTGGATGCCGGAGCGCGTCTGGGAACAATCGCTGACCAGCGATCTCGTCACCGCCGGTATGAAGTACACGGTGCTGGATGACTTTCATTTCAAGAACGCGGGGCTGACGGAAGATCAGCTCCACGGTTACTACTTGACCGAAGACGATGGCCGCGTGCTATGTGTGTTTCCGGGAAGCGAACCATTGCGCTATACCATTCCCTTTCAATCACCGCAGGCGAGCATCGATTACTTGCGCGGGATCAAAGACAAGCATCCCGGCGCGGTGGTCGTCTTCGGCGATGACGGCGAAAAGTTCGGCACCTGGCCGGAGACGAAGAAGCACGTCTATGAAGATGGCTGGCTGCGGCAGTTCTTCGATGCGCTCGTGCAGAATCGCGAGTGGCTACATCTCAGCACGTTGGCCGAAGCGAACGAGAGTACGCCGCCGATCGGCAAGATTTATTTGCCGGACGGCAGTTACCGCGAGATGACCGAGTGGGCGCTGCCTGTCAATCAGCAACTCGAGTACGACAGTATTGTGCATGATCTCGAGCACGATCATCGCTGGCCGCGGATCAAGCGGTTTGTGCGGGGCGGATTCTGGCGGAACTTCAAGGTGAAGTATCCCGAGACGAACGAGATGTACTCGCGGATGATGATGACCAGCCGGCGGTTCGCCCAGGCCGAGCGCGACGGCGTGAGTGGCCCGGCCTTCGATCAGGCCCAGCAAGCGCTCTACCGCGGTCAATGCAATTGCCCGTATTGGCACGGCGCATTTGGGGGCACGTATCTGCCGCATCTGCGGAATGCGATCTTCAACCAGCTCATTGCCAGCGACAACCTGATCGATCAGGCCATCGGCAAGACCGGCCCGTATGTCGAAGCCACGTTCGACGATTACAACTTCGATCTGAAGCAGGAAGTACGACTGGCGGGCGATAAGTTGATCGCCCTCATCGCACCCGCTCAAGGCGGCATGTTGTACGAACTCGACGTGCGGACGATCTGCCACAACTTGCTGGCCACGCTCACGCGGCGGCCGGAATCGTATCACCGCAAAGTGCTCGCCGGCGCGGCGGGCGCGAATGGCAACGTGGCGAGCATTCACGACCGCGTGGTGTTCAAGCAGCCAGGTCTTGATGAACGCTTGCAATACGATCCCGCGACGCGCAAGAGCCTGCTCGATCATTTCTTCGAATTGGGTGCAACGCTGCCTGGCGTCGTTCGCGGCGAAGCGCGCGAGTTGGGTGATTTCGTCACGGGTATTTATGAAGCCAAGATCCGCCGCTCGCCCGACCGGATGCAGGTCCAGCTAACGCGGGCCGGATATGTGAATGGCCGCGAGATTCGGATTACCAAAGCGGTGACCATGACCGCCGGCAGTCCGACGTTGGAACTGGCCTATCAGCTAGAGAATCTGCCCCCCAATGAGTTGCTGCACTTTGCGGTCGAACTGAACTTCGCGGGACTGCCGTCCGGCGCCGATGATCGTTACTTCCACGATTTGAACAGCAACCGCTTCGGCCAATTGGGGACGCAACTCGATTTGGATGAAGCCACGCAATTGGGCCTGACCGACGAATGGCTGGGCATTGATGTGCAACTGGTCGCCAATCGCCCCACCGGCTTCTGGGCCTTTCCGATTGAAACCGTCAGTCAATCCGAGGGGGGCTTTGAACTGGTGCATCAATCGGTCGCCGTTTTCCCGCACTGGCAGGTCAGCGGCGATGCGGCGGGGAAGTGGACCGCGACGATTCAGTTGACCGCCAGCACCGCGTTAGCCGAACGCCGCCAGTTGCCCGAAAGAGCGGCGGTCTTGATGAGTTAAGTTTGCCAAAGACTCCCGACCCCGGTCTTGCGTGCCCAACTTTTTGTGCTACCGCACGGTTACCGGATCGTAGTCAACTCGCGGCACTTCCTGGCTAACGCGGCGGGCTACCTGATTCTCATCGGCGCACTACTCAGCATTTTGCTCGGTCTGCTGGTTTGCCTGTATTAGCCGCGCAATGTTATGGTGGAGGCCTGAGCCACCTTCATTTTCTCGGCAATCAGGAAAGCCCCATGCCCGTCGCTGATGCCCGCCTGCTGCAGGTCTTGCAGACGCACTGGGGTTACGACTCGTTTCGCCCGCTGCAGCGCGAAGCCATTGAGGCGGTGCTGGGCGGGCGTGATTCCGTCGTGGTGCTTCCCACGGGTGGCGGCAAGTCGCTGTGTTACCAAGTGCCCGCGATGCTGATGGACGGCCTGGCGGTGATTGTTTCGCCGCTGATTTCGCTGATGAAGGATCAGGTCGATGGGCTAACGGAGTGCGGCATTCCCGCGGCCGCCGTGCATAGCGCGCTCAATGATGGGCAGCGGCAAAAAATCGCCGCGCAGATTCGCGCGAATGAACTCAAGCTGATCTATGTCGCGCCGGAGCGGCTTTGCACAGAGCGGATGCTCGACTTCATGTCGCAGCGGACCATTTCGTTCATTGCCATCGACGAAGCGCATTGCATCAGCAACTGGGGCCATGATTTTCGGCCCGAGTATCGGATGCTGGGCGAACTGCGAAAGCGGTTTCCCGGCGTTGGGCTCCACGGTTACACCGCGACCGCAACCGAGACCGTGCGGCGCGATATCGCCGAGCAACTGCGGCAGCGGCAGCCGGAGTTTCTCGTCGGCAGCTTCGACCGCCCCAACTTGCAATATCGCATCGCCCGCCGCGAGCGGAGCGGACAGCAGATTCTTGAAGTGCTGCAGCGCCATGCCAATGAATCGGGCATCATCTATTGCATCTCGCGCAAGGAAGTCGATGCCCTCACGCTCACGCTCAAGGCGGCGGGGATTAAAGCGGCCGCGTATCACGCGGGGCTTTCCGATGGCGAACGACACAAGAATCAGGATGCGTTTCTCAACGAGCAGGTGGATGTGATCGTGGCCACTGTGGCTTTTGGCATGGGCATCGACAAACCCAATGTGCGGTTCGTGCTGCACACCGGAGCGCCGAAATCGCTGGAACACTATCAGCAGGAAACGGGCCGCGCGGGACGCGATGGCCTCGATTCGGAGTGCGCACTCATCTATGGCGGCAACGATTTCATGATCTGGCGGAAGCTGAATGATCAGTTGACCGGCGATCCTCGGCAGCAGATGGAGAACAATCTGCGCGTGATGGAGGATTACTGCCGGTCTGTCACTTGCCGGCACCGGGCGCTCGTCGAACACTTCGGCCAAACGTTAGAAAGCGAAAATTGCCAGGCCTGCGATGTCTGCCTCGATCAACAAGTGTGTTTGCCGGATGCGCTGGTGGTCGCGCAAAAGATACTTTCGTGCGTCGTCCGCGTAGAGGAAAAGTTCGGCGGCGATTATGTCGCGCAGGTTCTAGTTGGTTCGCAGGAACAGCGAATTCTGGAAAACGGGCATGATCGCCTCTCGACATACGGCCTGCTCAAGGAGCAGCATAAGACCAGCGTTCGCGAGTGGATCGAGCAACTTTGCGGCCAGAATTTTTTGATGCGGGAAGGTGAGTACCGGGTTTTGAAAGTCACGCCATCCGGCCGCGAAGTGCTCCGCGGCCAAGTGACTCCCCGGCTGCTTGCGGCGGAGAAATCGAGCGCGGCCCGGCGTGGAGATCGCCCAGCCAAATCAGCCAAGAACTTCAGCGTCGGCATGGATGCGGGGCTGTTCGAAGCGCTCCGTCTCTTGCGTCGCCACATTGCCGAGGAAGCGAATGTGCCGCCGTATGTGGTGTTCGGTGATGTTACGTTGCAAGACCTATCCCGCAGTCGTCCCACGACCCAGGCTGCATTCCGGCAGATGCATGGCGTCGGGGATCATAAAGCGAAACAGTACGCCGAGACCTTCATCGCCGAGATAACTCAGTATTGCCGGGAGCATGGCTTGGCGACGGATGTGGTCGTCGAAGTAAAGTCGGCTGAAGCACTCGCCGTCGAGGCCTTCACGACGGCCGACAAGAGTCCCGCTAAGGTTGCCGCGGAAACGCTCTTTCGTCAAGGCAAGTCGGTCGCCGAAGTAGCCGAGCAAACGGGCCGTGCCCAGTCCACGGTGACCCAATACCTCAACGAGTTCTTGCAGGCAGAAGGGCATCTCTCGCCGGAGCCGTGGGTCGATGGGGCCACGTTTGAAACGGTGCTCGCCGCGGCTAAGATCGTCGGCACTGATCGACTCAAGCCAATTTTTGAGTACCTAAACGGCACAGTCTCCTACGACCTGATCCGCTTGTCGCTCGCGTGCTTGGGGAATCAGTCAGCGCCGCAGGAACTGCTTTAGTCATGCCCCCTGCCGACAAGAGTTCGCGCCGTGATTTTCTTGCCGGCAAAGCGGCGCGGCAGGTGATCGCTAAGTTGGCCGCGGAAACTGCCTCTCCGCTGTCCGAAAATGCGCTGCGACAACCGGACCAACCTTCCGCGCCGCCCCTGTTGCATGTCAGCCGGGCGGCGATGGCGTGCGAGTTCGAGATTTTCTTCGATCCAATCCGCTATCCCAGCGGAGCCGATGTGGCGGTCGTGGCGCTTGATCTAGTTACCGCGCTGGAAGAGCAGATGACCGTGTATCGCGAGACCAGCGAGGTCAGTCGGTTGAATTCGATTGCGTCGTTTCGGTCGGTTGAGGTTGAAGCTGAACTGTTTCTGTTATTTCAGCACGCCCATTTACTTGCGGAGCAAACAGGCGGCGCGTTCGATATCACTGCCGGTCAATTAAGCAAGACTTGGGGCTTCTATCGGCGGGAAGGAAGACTGCCATCGCAAAGCGAGATTGACGCAGCGCTCGCGACCGTCGGCAGCGACCATCTGCAGCTTGACGCCGAGCGCCAGGCGGTTCAATTCCTCAAGCACGGAATGGAAATTAACCTGGGTGCGATTGGCAAGGGATACGCGCTTGACCGCGCGGCTGACTTGCTGGCAGAGAAGGGTTTGCGCGATTGCTTGTTGCATGGCGGCAACAGCAGCGTGCTCGCGCGGGGTCATCGCACGGGTGATGCCGGCGGTTGGACCGTGGCGCTCAAGCATCCACTCAGGCCGAGCGAACGGTTGGGTGAGTTCATTCTTCACGACCAAGCGCTTGGCACTTCGGGCAGTGGTTCCCAGTATTTTCATCATGCGGGCAAGCGGTATGGGCACATCATCGATCCGCGGACGGGCTGGCCTGCCGAGCAGGTTTTGTCCAGCACCGTGATTGCGCCGACGGCTGCGGAAGCGGATGCGCTCGCGACGGCGCTGTATGTCATGAATCTCGAAGACGCGGCCATATTCGCGAGCAAACGCCCCGCTGTGGCAGTCCTGCTCATCACTCCGGGCAAACATCCGGGCGAGCTTGAACTGCATCCGTTCAATCTCGCGGAAGGTGCCTGGCGGCGACAGGGATAGTCGCCTTTCGCTCCGCGAAAAGACGTTCTTTCGCGGAGCGAAAGACGACTATTTATTCCGCTTCTTCCACTACGATCCGTTGATAGCTGGTTTCCACCACGCGAAT
>JAYTUF010000344.1:0-2038 GCA_043744755.1 Anatilimnocola sp. | reverse complement strand
TCCCGAGTCTCGGCATCGGCCTTGCCAATTCCCTTGGCGACATCATTCGCCTGGCGGTTGAGTTCTTCCACCCGCGTCAGGCACAGGCGGCGAGCGGTTTCTAATTCAACCAATTGCGGCACATCGCAACTCACGTTGCGGTTCAGGCAGTTTTGAACGACCATATCCGCGTTATCAAAAATGAACTTGCGATCGAGCATGGGAGCAAATGACCAATGACTAGAGACTAGTGACTAATAACTATCTTCGATAATTCTTGCCAAAGCTGTGCGCTCGCGCGGATGCCGCGGTGGAAATCGGCGAGGTGGAACTTTTCGTTGGGGCTGTGCGTGTTGTCGTCGTCGAGACCCCAACCGAGCAGCAGGGTATCGACACCCAGTTGCTGCTTGAAGTTCGTCACAATCGGGATCGAACCCCCTTCGCGAATGAAGACAGGCCGCCGGCCGAAGCCCACCTCAATCGCTCGTTCGGCAGCGGCGACATACGGACTATCCAGCGGCACCACACAACCCGGTGCGCCACTCATGTAGATCAGCTCCATGGCAATGCCTGCCGGCAGGCGATCTTTCAAAAACTTCTCCAGCGAGGCCGCAATCTGCTTGGGGTCTTGATTGGGCACCAGCCGGAAACTGAACTTCGCGCCGCATTTCGCGGGCAGCACGGTCTTGCCGCCTTCGCCCTGATAGCCGCCCCACAGCCCATGCACATCGAACGTAGGCCTGGCCCAGCGACGTTCGAGTGTGGTGAAACCCTTTTCACCGAACAGGCCTTGCACGCCGAGTTGGTCTTTGAACGCCGTCTCATTGAAAGGAAGCGCGGCGAACTGTTCGCGCTCGCGGGTCGAAAGTGGGAGCACAGCGTCGTAGAACCCAGGCACCTGCACCCGGCCGTCGGCGTCTCTTAACGCGTGCAATAAGCTGCTTAACGTATTGAGCGGGTTGGTCACCGCGCCGCCGAAGGTGCCGCTGTGCAGGTCTTGCTTCGGCCCCGTGAGGCGAATTTCAAAGTAAGCGATGCCCCGTAGGCCGTAGGTGATCGCGGGCTGACCGGGGCCGAACTGCGAGGTATCGCTGATGACGACGATATCCGCCTTCAGTTTCTCCGTCGCGCCCGGCTGCTTCAAAAAGTCGTAGATCCCTTTGCTGCCAACTTCTTCTTCGCCTTCGATCAAGAATTTGAGCTGCACCGGCAACTTGCCGACGCTCTTCAACCAAGCCCGAGCGCTCAGAACGTGCGTGAGCATCTGCCCTTTGTCGTCGGTCGCGCCGCGGGCGTAGATGTTGCCATTTCGGATCGTCGGCTCAAACGGCGGCGATATCCATTCGTTCAGCGGATCGGCCGGCTGCACGTCGTAATGCCCATAGACCAGCACCGTCGGCGCACCTGGCACCGGCGGGCTCTCCGCATAAATGAGCGGCTGACCAATCGTTTCAATCTGCTCGGTTTGCAACCCAATCGATTGAAACTGCTTCGCCACCCACTCCGCCGCCCGCCGCACATCGGGATGATACTTCGAATCCGCCGCGACACTCGGAATCGCCAGGAGTTCGCACAGATCGCGCTCGAACTGCTGCTTTTCGGCTGCTAAATACTTGAAAACATCATCCATGACCTTTACTTCCCCCCGCCCTAGTCTCAAGTGCCTGGTTCCTAGCCGCTGCTTCGCTTGGGCAATATAATACGAGCGGTTCGCCTCGCCTATTCCCGGTCCCCACATGCGGACGAACTTACTCGCATTGCAAGAGGCCCCCGTGTCCGATCAGAAATCCGCCGTCGCCGAACCCGCTGAAGATACCGAGGCCGAGCGCAAGTCGAAGCGCAAGCCCCCCAAACGGCAGCCACGGTACAACGTCATTCTGTGGAACGATGACCATCACTCCTATGAGTATGTCATCAAGATGCTGAAGGAGCTGTTTGGTCACGAAGAAGAACAGGGCATGTTGATCGCCACCGAAGTCGACAAGTCCGGCCGGGCCATCTGCCTGACGACCACCATGGAACACGCTGAGTTGAAACGGGACCAGATCCACGCCTACGG
>JAYTUF010000343.1:0-7834 GCA_043744755.1 Anatilimnocola sp. | reverse complement strand
TTTCATCAGCGGACTTCGGGCGTTGTATCAGCCAGGCAATGTGAGCGGGGTCGATCTGTTCGCCGTCGCTGAGTTCCGAATGTGGATTGCGGCGGATGCCACGGATCAGGTCCCCCAGTTCGCGCTCGATGATGGCAGCGCCCAACGACTCATGCGTCAAGCCGAAGCTCTTGAGATAATGCTCGTCAAAGAAGTGACCAAAGGGACCATGCCCTACATCATGCAGCAGACCCGCGAGCCGCAGAGTGCATTCGACGAGGCCACGGCTGGGTGCATCGGGGCAGGAAGACTTCAGACTGTCATACATGGACCCAATCGCCCGGCTGCCGAGATGCATCGCGCCGAGCACGTGCGGAAAGCGTGTGTGCTCCGCGGCGGGGAAGACCCACCAGGCCGTTTGCAGTTGATGAATTTGCCGCAGTCGTTGCAGCCAGGGATGGTCGATGAGTTGTCGCTCGGCCACTTCGCCCGCGGGCAGATCGGCCCCCGAGACAAACGGCAAATAGCCATGAATGGGGTCGTACGTCAGGTTCTCGCCGGCAAAGCTACGCATGGGCGATTATTGACGTGTGGTCAGGGATTTGCCCAGGGGGCGATGCATTTACTCCCTCTCCTCGGTACTCGCGGTACTCCGCGGATCGATAAGGAGAGGGTTGGGGTGAGGGGCTGACGTGCGCAACGTTTTCCATTACCGAACGCCTCCCCGAGCCACCCCATTTGTTGATTTCGCGCCCCCCTTCCTCAACATCACCACGCGCCTCACTCGAGTCCGGCGCTAGGGTCGTGTTGAGAAACCCAGCCGATTTCTCAACACCCCTCCCCGATTGCGGGAGTCCCACTGTGTGAACCCAACTGGTTTGTGCAGGGCCCGGGCGATAACCGTTATCGCGCCTTTTTCGTCCGGCCCACCGTCGTTCCCAAAGCCTTGCCGGTCAACAAGTTACCATCAAATTATCAGCGATTGATAACGATTTCGTGAACAACTCTGATAATAACTCATTCGGGTGGGTGAGCCTCGCGTGCCTTTTGTCCCAGCGAGCCTTCGCCAGAACGGTAGAAGGGCTCTCGACTCACGTCTCAAGCAGCAACAATTACTGACACGATTTGCCAAAGAGCGAGGGATCAATCATACGCACATCGTGATTATTTGTCAATCATGTAATAAATAACATTTGGCCACCGTGACCGGCATTGGGCTGCGTTTTTGCGCCGCGATCAGGCGGTCGAACACCTCGCGTTAGCTTTTTCAGGCCGAACGTCGAAGCGTGCGGCTCCGCTCCGTTACCGCGCTGGAGAATCGAATGCGCATCGCAGTCTTCCGATCAGAAAGAAACCGGAAAAGGGATGGCCATTTGCGATTTCTTCAAACCCTCGATTTCCTTCGCAATAGCCGTTTTGAAATCCGAATCCTTTTGCCCGGCGATGATCAATTCGCAGGCTTCAATCTGCAATTCAAACAGCTTCCGATCTTTGCGAGCCAGGCACCACTCGCGTAGTTTAGGTTTGTCTTTGGCAAAATCGGGAATTCTGAACTTATGGTACGTTTCCTTCGTTCCGAGCATGTGCCGATAGTAGGGTTCGGACAGCGTTTCGCCGATGAGGAGCTGGCAGACATCGCCGATCGACTTGTTGCGCGGGAACCCGGCATCGATCCCCACCGTCTTGCAGTACCGGTCATCGCCGAGATGAGCGACGAGCTCCGGCCACAGTTTTTCGGAATGCTGAATGACTTGCTTAACCACCCCATCAAGTCGCGCGCCTTCTTTAAAATCAAACTTACTCCAGGTAGCCTCTTCGTCAGGAGGTTTGCCACGAATCGTCGCTGGCGGGTTGGTGGTCGCCAATTGTTCTACGAGGCCAAGAGCAGGCTTCGTCTGTGCAATTACAAACCCTGGCAATGAACACAGCAGAAGCCACGCCGCACAATGCCGGTTTAGGATCGCGATCAACATGGTTTAGCCTCCGCAAATAATCCAGAACCACCGCCAACCCCGGTCAGTTTACCATTTAATTCTGTGACCTACTTCATGATGCTTCTATCGCTATTAGATTTAATCCCAAACAAATGCTTCGTCGAATTCAACGCCATACTTATGCAGGAACTTCCGATACTCATCCTGGAATGTCACTACCTTATGATGCTTTTCCTGCTCCTCAATATATTTGCATAGCGCTTCCAGATCCGCTGGGCCGTCGGAGAAGCATCCGTACCCGCGCTGCCAGCTGAACTTCTTCAGTTGCGGCGATTGCTCCTTCAGCCACCGCGAGGACGACGTCTTCAATTTCTCCACCAGTTCCGCAATCGAATCGCGAGATGCACATGATCCTCGACCCCGCCGACGCGATAGGCTTCGCAGCCCAAGTTGCGCGCGACCGTCGCCAGATAGGCATGCAGTTCTTCACGCACCGGCCTAATTAAGAGTCGGTCGCGATTTTTGGTGCTGAAGATCACATGGATCAACACGAAGCTAAGCGATTGCGGCATGGCAGGTTCCTAGATCGACAATTGATTTTGCACGTTCATCGCCCAGGATAGAGCGGGCCTTCAGCCCTTAGTAACTCTTTTTCACGCACGTTCCTGGGGCGATCGCCCCAGGCTGGTATAGAAGGCACCTTCGGTGCTTAAGAAAAGCGGTCCTCAGCACCAAAGGTGCGCAATATGCCAGCCTTGGGCGCAGCCCAAGGTTTGGGCGAACCTGTCGATCCGAAGGGCTGAAGGCCCGCGCTTGAAGTCGCGAAGAATGTTCATGCCCGTCTATCCTCGGAAAATCTCCGGGGAAGATGTCATTGGTCGGGAATCAACATCGTTGATGATACCAGAACCAGAGGCTGCCGCGATTGTAAAAGTCGAGCGGGTTTCCGCCGGGCTGCCGGCCGCAGTCTGTTGCTGCGAGTATGCAGTCTGTCTCATTTCAAGACGCAGTATCGAAACAGGAAAACGACTCCGGCCTGGCGCAGGGTTCCGGCAAGAGTTTGAAGACTGCGAATAGGCCAAAGTGGCTCTTTTTCCTGGATTATGCGCCAATTCTTGCGTCATGGAGCCCGAATCACGGAATTCGCTCTTCCTTGGCACGGGGTCTGCTTCACAGTTGATCTATTACGTCACCATGCCGAAAAATCTGACTGGAGCAGCCATGGCCACCAGCATCATCACCAGCGCCACGTTCACTTTCGCCACGACATTCGATCTCAGGGTCCCATTGAGTCCTAAGTCCTCGCTGGCCACTTTACCGCCCACTTCGGGATCCGAAGTGGAGGAGATTGAAATTTCCGCGTGTACGCTCGCCGCCCTCCCGCGCTGTGCATGGTCCGCGAGGAAACACTGCAGCCCCAGCGACTCGTGCAAATCCTGATGGACACGATCTTGGTTAGCGGGTTCCAACACGCGGCCGTGGCCCGAGATTTCGGAAAATTCTCAGGCAACATTTCCGGCGGCAATTGAAACCGCTTCGTCCGCCGCACGCTCGCCAGATCGACGCCGTCGAGCACTCAAGTGGGGGCCGCGTTACTTGAAATGCACCTTGCACGCCCCATCGTCGCAACTGTCCGTCGTCTTCCCCATCAGGTACCGGCGCTTGGCAACCTGCCGATAAAAGAACTGCCAGATGGGAAGCGTGAAGGGCACGTGCATCAGCGGCGCGAGGATCCAGAGCCTCGGCAGGTTCCGCGAGAGAGAGCGGAACGCAGCAGCGCCGGCGTAGCGATTCCCCTGCTGGTCGATCAGGTACATATCTTCCATCAGCATCTCGTGCGTCAGGTCAGGCCAACGGCGGGCCACCTCGGGGTCGTGCAGCGAGATGAACGCGAGACGCCCCTTGCCATCCCACCGCGCCAGGTTCTGCACCTGTCCCGTGCAGAACCTGCAATGGCCGTCGTAGATCACTATAGCGGCGTTCGGCAATTCCGCCGGCGAGGGCAGATGCACCGCTGATACCGGTTTTGCGGAGGCGGTCGAAGTGGCGGTTGTGGTGGTCATGATAGCCTGATGAATAACGGGACGCCTGTCCCTATTGTAGACCGCAAATGCCGCGGCGGGACAACGGCCGACTCGTAGCACGCCTTTACCAAAAATCGCCCCCTGCCTACGATGGGTTTTGACGTAGGATGGGCACTCTTGCCCGTCGCGACGGGCAAGAGTGCCCATCTTACAAATCAGGGACTGACTGCTGATGGCTGTGCTGCTGCAGATTCGGAATGCGTTTAAGAGCTACGGCGATCAGGTGTTGCTGGACGCTGCCGAGGCGACGATTACCGATGACGAGAAGGTGGGTTTTGTCGGCCGAAACGGGGCGGGCAAGAGTACGCTGCTGCGCATCATCCTGGGAGACGAGGAACTCGACCGAGGCGAGATCATTCGCCATCCTCGATTGCGGATCGGCTACTTGCGGCAGCACGATCCGTTCGAGCCGGGCGAGTCGGCGCTGCAGTTCTTGATGCGAGATAGTGAGCAACCCGAATGGAAATGCGGTGAAGTCGCCGGACAGTTCGAACTCAAGGGAAGTTACCTGGAAGGGCCGGTGGCCAAGCTCTCCGGCGGTTGGCAAACCCGCGTGAAACTGGCGGCGCTGCTACTGCATGAACCGAACTTGCTACTGCTCGACGAACCGACGAACTTCCTCGACCTGCGGACCCAGATTCTGCTCGAACATTTCCTCCGCGACTTTCGCGAAGCGTGTCTCATTGTTTCGCACGACCGGGCGTTTCTGAAAGCGACGTGCGGCCACACGCTCGATCTGGCCCGCGGCAAGTTAACGCTCTATCCGGGCAAGATCGACGACTTTCTCGCCTATGAAGCCGAACAGCGCGAGCACGATATGCGGACCAATGTTTCGGTGCTGGCGAAGCGTAAACAACTCGAAGAGTTCATCGCCAAGAACAAAGCCCGGGCGAGCACTGCCACCCGCGCGAAGTCGAAGAGTAAGCAACTCGAACGGCTCGAAGTAATTGACGTCGCCGGCGACGAACCGACGGCCAACATCCGCGCGCCGATTGTTGAGCCGAAGAAAGGGCCGGCGGTCCGCTGCCGGAATTTAGCGATTGGCTATGCCGAACGGGAGATTGCCAATGACATCGACGTCG
Organism: Anatilimnocola sp.; assembly: GCA_043744755.1. Taxonomy (GTDB): domain Bacteria; phylum Planctomycetota; class Planctomycetia; order Pirellulales; family Pirellulaceae; genus Anatilimnocola. The sequence continues at coordinate 2,755 of JAYTUF010000343.1, read as the reverse complement.
AGATTGAACACGGCTCGCGCGCTGCCATCGTCGGCGACAACGGTCAGGGGAAGACGACGTTCCTGCGGACGATTGTCGATTCCCTTGCGCCTCTCAAGGGCGAAGTGAAATGGGGACATAACTGTCAGATCGGCATCTACGCCCAGCATGTGTACACCAGCTTGCCCGAGAAGCAGACGGTGCTCGATTACTTGGAATATCAAGCCGCGTCCGGCACCAAAACGCAGCAGATTCTGGATGTGGCCGGCGCTCTCCTCTTCCGCGGCGAAGCAGTCAAAAAGAAGGTCTCGGTCCTTTCCGGTGGCGAGCGGGCCCGCCTCTGTTTGGCCGGGCTGCTGCTCAGCCAGCACAACATTCTGGTCCTCGACGAACCGGGGAACCACTTGGATGTGGATACCGTCGAAGCGCTCGCGCAGGCCCTCATCGATTACAAGGGCACGGTCATTTTCACCAGCCACGATCGGCACTTCATGAGCCGCGTGGCGACGTGCATCATTGAAGTCCGCGATGGCCATGTGATGAATTACCGCGGCGATTACGAAGCCTATCTGTACTACGTCAACAAAGAAATCGAAGCGGGAGAACGGGAACTAAAAGCAACCAAGAGTCTCGCCGCCGGTTCGAGCGCCGCAGCTCCCAAGGCTGGCGATAAAGCTCACGATAAGCCGGCGAAGGTAGCCGCGCTGCCGAAACGGAACGAGCGCGATATTCGCAAGGAGATGACGACGCTGGAACGGGCCATCGCCAAGCTGGATGAGCAAAAGAAGCAGACCACGGCTGAGCTGCTGCAGTCCACCGATGCGAAGGAAGCGCTCCGCCTGCATAACGAGGTCGCCACGCTGACCACGCAATTGGCCGATACCGAGCAACGGTGGTTTCAGTTGCAGGAATTGCTGGAAGACGCCTAAAGCCAGGGGTCGGGAGTCTTTGGCGAGTGAAGACTCTCCATAAGAGAATGTCGCATTTCGCCAAAGACTCCCGACCCCGATCTTCGCGCGCATTCCGCCGCGTGGCCTCGCATGATATGATTTCCACCTTCCCGCCTTGCTTCCCCCCGCGTTTCTGGAGTGCGTGATGTCTGAGCCTGCCCTGTCATCGAGCGGCCTGCGCATGAGCACCGTGCAATGGCTGATCTGCATCATCGCCGCCATCGGCTTTGCGTTCGATATTTACGAACTACTGATGCTGCCGCTGATTCTGCGACCGGCGTTGACCGAGTTGGTGGGGGCGACGCCGGGCACGGACAAATTCAACTTCTGGTTCGGCATGCTCTTCTATGTCCCAGCGCTCGCGGGCGGATTGTTTGGTTTGCTCGGCGGATATTTGACTGATCTCTTCGGTCGCCGTCGCGTACTCACCTGGAGCATTTTGCTGTATGCCTTTAGTGCGTTCTTTGCGGGCTTCTCGACCAACATTTATATGTTGCTGTTTTTTCGCTGCACATGTTTCATCGGCGTGTGCGTCGAGTTTGTCGCGGCAGTTGCCTGGCTGGCAGAATTGTTCCCCAACCCGGCGCAGCGCGAGAAAGCGCTGGGCTATACACAAGCCTTCTCGTCGGTCGGGGGACTGATGGTCGCGATCGCTAATGGGATCGCGATTCAATACGGAGGCAATTTTCCCGCGATCGATATTCCCAGCTTCCTCGAACCGATCTGGGGCGAGATCAAGCCCTTGTATCAGCACGCGCCTTGGCGGTACACGCTGATGTCGGGCTTGATTCCCGCGATTCCATTGATTGTGCTGAGGCCCTTCTTGCCCGAGTCACCCGTCTGGCAACAAAAACGAGATAGCGGCAAACTCAAACGGCCCAGCATCGCGGCCCTCTTCGCGCCGAAACTTTGTCGGACGACCATCGTCACGGCGATCGGCTTTGCCTGCACCCTGGGGATTGCCTTCGGTTCGATTCAGCAAATGCCGCAGATTGTGCCCGGCTTGAAAGAAGTCCAGGCTCAAGCCAAAGAAGCGGCCGACAAAGCAGTGGCGAAGGCCAAGGCCGACGGCAAGACCGATGCCGAAGTGAAACAAATTGCGGGCGCGGCCCGGGGGATCACGAATCAAAAGTATGCGTCGGAATACACGAAGATGCAGGAGGTCGGCGGGCTCGTCGGTCGCTTCATCATGGCCGTCGTTTTGGGATTGGGCATTGCCTGGGGTTGGAAGCTGCGAATGTTTCAAATCCCCGGCATGATCCTGGTGCCGCTGCTGTTCTACTTTTTCGTGCGAGCCGAAAACACGACCTACTTTGAGATTCCGCTGGAGAGCATCTACTTAGGAACCGTTCCCGTAACGACGATGTCGGTTGGAATGTTTCTCGTGGGAATGTTCGTCGTCGCTCAGTTGAGTTTTTGGGGCAACTATCTTCCGCATGCCTATCCCGTGCATTTGCGGGGAACCGGCGAAAGCTTTGCCGCCAACATCGGCGGGCGGATGATCGGCACACTGGCAGCGGCCGTAACCAGTTTTGTGGCCGCGCGAATGCCGTTTGCAGAAAGCGAAGGCGCGCTCAAGTTCTCGACGGCGGCAGCAGTTGTCGGCGGTATCATCTGCATCTTGGGATTCATCAACAGCTTTTGGTTGCCCGAACCGAATGCCGACGATGCTCACGACTAAGGAGCTTTCCCATGTCCACACATCCCAAAGCCACTCCCGCGACGATCATTCCTTGCTTGCGATATCGCGACGCCAAGGCGGCCATAGATTTTCTCTGCCGCGCGTTTGGGTTTGAAAAGCACGCGGTGTATGAAGGGGAAGGAAA
>JAYTUF010000342.1:0-2044 GCA_043744755.1 Anatilimnocola sp. | reverse complement strand
GTCTCGCAATCGGCGAGCACGTCGGCCACTTCCCGCGCCGATTGGAACCGGTCGTCTGGGTTCTTCGCGTGCAGCTTGGTGATGATGTCGCACAGCCAGTGCGGTGTTTCAGGAATCAGATCGGTGATTGGCCGCGGGGCTTCCTCCACCACTCGCTTGAGCACGGCGAACGTGGTCGCGGCGCGAAACGGCGGCCGGCCGCTGGCCATCACGTACAGCACGCTGCCCAGGCTGAACAGATCGGCTCGCTGGTCGAGGGTGTCTCCTTGGGCCTGCTCGGGGGCCATGAACATCGGGGTGCCGGCAACCACGCCGCTCTGCGTCATGCTGGCGTCATCCGCCGCTCGGGCCAGGCCGAAGTCGGTGATCTTGACCCGTTCGCTGGATCCACCTTCGATGAGGACATTGCCCGGTTTGATGTCGCGATGGATGAGACCGGTGGCATGGGCGGCAGCCAGTCCCTCGGCGATCTGCCGGCCGAGCGAGACGATCTCCGCCGTTTGCAACGGGCCCTTGCGATCGAGCCGCTGCTGGAGCGTCTCGCCCGCGATGAACTCCATCACCAGGTAAGGAGTGGGCAACTCTTCGACGGCATGCACCTGGACGACATTCTCATGGCGAACCCGCGCGGACGCTTGCGCTTCGCGCAAGAACCGCTTGCGGGCCGGCGAGGTGGCGGCAATTGCGGGGGCGAGCACCTTGAGCGCTACGACGCGTTGCAACACATCGTCGAAGGCTCGAACGACAATACCAAAACCCCCTTTGCCGAGGACTTCCAGCACTTCGTAATGCCCGATCCGGCCCAGTGAATCGGGGCGCGTCGAAGGCTGCAAGAAGGCCAGTTCGGGTTGTTCTTCATCCGGATTTTCGCGACCAGCCACGGGATCCTCGTCAGGTTTGCAGGCAACAATTAACGTCTCGGCGACATAGGGAATAGGAGTCGTTCCCAGTGGTTCCCCGACTGGTTCGTTCAAAAACTCACCCGATTTGAAGTGAGCAGCCAGCAGTTCTTCCACCTGTTGGCGGAGCTCGGTATCTGCGCCGCAAACCGAATCCAGGTAAGCGGATCGGTCGCTTGAAGTGGGCAGGTCCAAGGCGTTTAAAAAGACTTGTTCTTCCGTCATTGAGTGTTCCCTCAAGGGATGGCAAGTATCGCTTCTCACTCCCAATGCGAGATTTTGCCGGACGGCTGGCCAAAGATTCTCATTTTTTTTCCGGTGCCCCTTCCACCTCCCGCCGCAGCCAGGCCCGAGCATACGCCCAGTGCCGGCCAGCTGTTCGTTCGGACAAACCCAATGCGGCCGCCGCTTCCGGCAAACTCAAGCCGACGAAATATCGCAGTTTGACGAGATTGGCCTTCAGCGGGTCTTCCGCGGTTAGGCGATCAAGCGCTTCGTCAAGCGCGAGCAGATCCTCGCGCGGTTCGGCATTGGGTACTGCGTCCGCATCGAGAACCTGCCGCTGCATCTCGCCGCCGTGGCGCGTCGCCGCTCTGCGCCGCGCGTTATCGATCAGGATGCGGCGCATCGCCTCTGCTGCCGCAGCAAAAAAATGGCCCCGATGATCCCACTGATCGCCGTTCGCTGACCCCACGAGCCGCAGGTACGCTTCATGGACGAGCGCCGTCGGCTGCAAGGTGTTGCCCGATGGTTCTGCCGCCAACCGAGCCGCGGCCAGTCGACGCAATTCGTCATAGACAAGTGGCAGCAGTTGCTCGGCGGCAGCAGGATCAGCGGAATCGATCGCAGACAGGATGTGGATGACGTTGGACATGGCCCCATTCTGTCGAGCCTCTGTCCCCGATGCAAATGTTGCCTTGCAGAAATTGAATGCGGCAAGCAATCGTAACCACTCCACGCTTGGTCATCGACTTGGCAAAGGAAGCGACGCAACCTGCGTCGGGCACATCGTCCGAGCTGGAGTCGGCGTGTCGGACCGACGCAAGTTAGGACCGGCGCATCAATTAGTGTCGGCAAACATGGGCTGTTTTGCTAGGCTGCTTCGCGGGGCATTTTTGCAGGGGTTGTTGAATTACGAGGAGGCC
>JAYTUF010000341.1:0-2046 GCA_043744755.1 Anatilimnocola sp. | reverse complement strand
GTTCGCTCGATCTCGATGTCATTACGCGAGCGCAGGCCGATCAAGGTTGGTACTTATTCTTGCAGCCGCTGGGCTGCGTGGTGTTCGTCATCGCCGCTTTTGCGGAAGCTGCGCGGCTGCCGTTCGATTTGCCGGAAGCGGAACAAGAGCTCATCGGCGGATATCACACCGAATATGCGGGGATGAAGCTGCTGCTATTTCTGGTGGCGGAGTTTCTGCACATGATCGCCGCTTCGTTCCTGATCGTGCTGCTGTTCCTGGGGGGTTGGCATTTGCCGTATCTGACGGGCGATCCCAACGCGGAGTCGATTACCTGGTTCACCGCGATCGTGCGCATCGGCGTGCTGCAGGCCAAGATCTTCGGCGTGATTGTGTTCTTTATGATGGTCCGCTGGAGTTGGCCCCGCTTCCGCTTCGATCAACTGATGGCTTTGGCTTGGAAGATCATGCTGCCGCTCGGCATTTTGAATCTGGTGGCCGTCGCCTGCGTGGAAGAAATGCGGCACTGGTATGCAACACCCAGCGGCGGACTCAATTGGACCCTGCTGGCCATCGTCATTGGCTGGACGGTGTTCGTTGGCGGTTGGCTGGTCGTGGCCTTTACCAATCCGGTCGTCACCGACAATCGGCCGCGGCGCGATCTTTCCTCCGTGGAAGTGGACTCACAAATCTAAATCATGAAACCCGACGACCCTAACATCTCGTGGATCGAAGAGCCGCAGCTCGGCCTGGCGGGGAAGCTCTATCTGCCGCTGTTCCTGCAGGGGCTGACGACCACGTTCAAGCACTTGCAGCGGTCGCTCAGCGGCAACGTGGTCACGGTCAGCTATCCCGACGAAGAGCCCGCCATCGGCAACCCGCTGATCTATCGCGGCGTGCATCGGCTCAACAAAGACGAGCAGGGCCGCGTGAAATGCGTTGCGTGTTTCTTATGCGCAACCGCCTGCCCGGCGCACTGCATCGACATCATTGCGGCCGAAAGTCCCTGGCCGGACCGCGAGAAGTATCCCGAGAGTTTTGTCATTGACGAGCTGCGCTGCATCTACTGCGGCATGTGCGAAGAGGCCTGCCCCGTCGATGCAATCGAGCTGACGAGCCTGTATAACCTGACGGGCCGGAGCCGGGAAGAAATGATGTTCGATAAGGAAAAGCTGCTCAGCGTGTACGACGCGACGATTCAAAAAGAGCCGATGCAGTCGCCGCTCATGGGAGGGACGGCCACATGAGCCTGCTCTTCCTTGCACAAGAAGTCGCCGTTGTCGAGCCGACGCTGCGGGACCGGTTGGTCGAAGTGCTGCGCTGTCCCACGGCCTGGGCCTTAGTGCTCGCGGTCATCGGCCTCTGGCTGATGCTGCCGCAAGCGATTCGCCACGGCAAGACCATCGGCGGCCTGCTGCTGGTGATCTCGCTGGGCCTGTTCGCTGCCGATCTTCCCTGGCTCGCAAACCCCGTCGCGCAAGGTGTGTTCTGGCTGATGGCAGGTGTCACGCTGGTCGCGGCCATCGGTTGCATCACGGCGCAGAGTCCGGTTTATTCCGCGATCTGGTTTGCGCTGTCGCTGATGGGCACTTCGGGCTTGTTCTTTCTCGAAGGCGCTCAGTTTCTCGCGGTCGCGACCATCGTGGTCTATGCCGGAGCGATTGTCGTGACGTTCCTGTTCGTGCTGATGCTCGCGCAGCCGGAAGGGCATTCTTCGTATGACCGCATTAGCTGGGGTTTGTTCCCCAGAACGATTTCGGTGCTGGTTGCGGGCGCTTTGGTGGCGATGCTGACGTTGCTTTTAGGCGGACTGAAGGATCAATCGACTATCGAAGCCCGGGCAATCAAAGCCAAGGCAGTAATTGTGGCAGGCGAAGCCAAGGCAGCGGCGACCGCCGAGAAAGGTCCCGCGAAGACCTCTGTTTCCGCAGCACCCGCCCAGCCCCACAACGACCTGCTCGATTCACGCCACATGGCCAAGCTGGGCGGCCACTTGTTCACGCGGCACTTGATCAGCATTGAAGTCGCCGGCACGCTCTTGCTTGCGGCGCTCGTCGGCGCGGTGGC
>JAYTUF010000340.1:0-7860 GCA_043744755.1 Anatilimnocola sp. | reverse complement strand
GTCCAGCGCGTTAGCGAGCGGTTGCAGTTGCACCACGCGCTGCACGACCCAGGCCCGCGGCAGCGTTCGTTTCATTCGCCAGACACTCACATTTTCAGGAAGCGTGATGGCAGGGGGCGGCGTGATCTTGTCGGCGAATGGAATTTGTGCCGAGGCAGGCAGAATCAGGAATTCGCAGGCAGTGAGCCGCAGGGCCCCGGCAACCGGCACGGGAACGCCATCGACTTTGGTGGGACTGATCATGCGGGCGACGTGCATCAGCGATTCGTAGTCGAGCGACTTGAGCGAACCATACGACTCGACGAGCGGCAGACCGCTCGGCAGATGATACTTGGGGAACAGCGTGTCGTGTTCCCAGCGGGCTTGTTCCTGCAAGCGGCTGGGTGACGACGCTTTGCCAAAACTCTCCGGATGCCACGTTTGATAGCTGCCGCGGAAGAAGCGTGCCTGCTGCGAATGATCTTGTTGTTGAATCAATTGGGCCACCGGGCCCGCTTCCTGCCACATCATTGCGGGGGCCGAGACAATCAGCCAGCCGTTGGCGATCACTAATTCAACGGCCGTCAAGGCAATCGCGGCCCATTGCCAGCGGGCAATTTCCGCGCTCGATTTGCCCGCGGAGTTTGCCTCCCAGATTTTCGTCAGCAGCCAGCGCAACGACCAGGCGACGATGGCGGCATGCAAGAGGGCACTGATGACATCGAAGATCGCGCCGCGAGTGTCAAACGGGCCAAACACGGCACTGGGTCTCATCTTGAGCGTCAGTAGATAACTGGATGCGCACCACACGACAAAGGCCAGCGTCGCGCTGCTGACGGAGAACCATTTCAGCCCCGTGAGCCAGCGCTGGGAATGTGTCGCGAACAATCGATCGGCTGCGGGCGCCGCGCCTGCGCACAGGGCACAAACCGCGACGACCATCAACTTCGCGGGATATCGGAAATAGACATACGTAGGCAGCAGTGTGACCATCAGCCAGTAAACGCCGCCGACGCTGGGACCCATGCTTACATTGGATGGATCGCCGTGCAACATCGTGACATAGAACTCGCGTAGCAACCAACCCAGGCCATACCAGCCCAGGCTGCCGAGCGCGAAGATCAGGACCAGCCACGAGAGCCAGCGCGTGGTGGCATCCGCTCGCCACCAGCGGAGCGCGACCACGCCGGCGAGCAATGGCAGCAGGCCCAGGTACAGCGTCGGCGTCCAGTCGCCGGGTAGCAGGCTGGTCCAGCGGCGGTTGGTGGGAAAAATGCGGCCGGAGATGTTAGGCCAGACGAACTCCACCACTCGCCAGGGATTGATGCTGAAGTTGTACGCCCGGTCGTGATGCGAAGTAGGTTCCGGTTTTCCAAAGATTCCCGCAGCGATGGCTTCGCTGGGTGTTTCGGCAAGGATTGAATCGTTCGCGCCTGATTTGGCAATGACGGCCGCCGCTTCATACACATTGCGAGGCCGTTGGTAGGCGGCCCGCTCACTGGATTTCGTCGCTTCGGAGGAAGGTAAAATCTGCACGGCAGCGAGCAAGAACGCGAGACAGGCAGCGCCGCCGATTCGCAATGTTTCTGGCAGTAACGTGCCTGCCAGCAATGAAGGTCGGCTGGTCGCGCTCGAGTTCGCACTCTTTCCAGACCAGCCGCAAACGAGGCGCAGCCCCGCAGCGAGCAGCGCGTGATACGCCATCTGCGGATCGCCCCCCAGGATCATCATTGCCAGCACAATGGCCAGCCCAATCGTCGCTCGCCAACAGCGGCAGGCAACAATCACTTCAATCGCCAGGAGCGCCGCCGGCAGCCAGGCGGCGCCGACGAGGAACACGATATTGCAATACTGAAACACCACGTTGCCGCCGCAAGCGTAGGCAATCGCTGCCAGTGCAGCGCCAGGCTGACTCGCCTGCAAACGCCGGGCGAGCAAGTACATGTTCAGCGCGGCCAGCAGTACATGGCCAATGACATAGGATTTGTACAGCCACGAAAAGGGGAGCGGCAGCGCGAAGATCAACTTGGCGGGATAAAAGATGCTGCTAGTAGCATCGGCGAGCACCGGCAGGCCGCAGTTCTCCTGCGGGTTCCACAGCGGCACGCGCCCAGTGCCCCATTGACCGCTAATCCATTCCAACAGCGGATGATAAAAATGAGCCCCATCGCGAAAGGCGAACGATCGATCGGCAAATAGCACCGGCGCAAAAATCGCTACGACCGGCGTGATCAGCAGCAGCGGAACGAGCCAGCTCGAAGCAGGCCGCGGCTGATTGCTGGTGAGTGTTGGCATGACCGTGATCGCCGCTGGACATTGGTTTGACGCTCTTTGGAGCGCCTTCAATCATACGTCATCGGCAGGCGTTGCCACGCCTCGACCCGCAGGGCTGAATGGCCTAAATTCACAGCTATGAGCGACCAGGACATCGTCCGCCGCGCGATCGTGCAGCAACTGATATCGCTGCGCGGTTTTGGCGTGCAGCAAATCGGGGCGCTCCCCGCCGTAGCCCCGGTCGCGGCCGCAGCGCCGAAACGTCAGTCCACAACGGTCACACCAGCGCCACGACCGGCGGTTAGTCCCACCCCCGATCCAGAAACCATGCCCCGCAAATCGGCGGCTGCCCAACCATCTCCCGCGGCCAGCGCTGGATCGCTGCTCCGCCTGCAGCCTTATACGAGTCCTGCCCTGTCGCGGGACGAACGGGTCGAAGTGCTGACCAGAATGCGCAAGGAAGTGGCGGGCTGCATCGCCTGCCAGCAGCTCGTTCGCAACCGCACGCAGACAGTGTTCGGGGAGGGAAGCGTGACGCCACGGGTCGTGTTTTTCGGGGAAGCGCCGGGCGCGGATGAAGATCGAGAGGGTCAGCCGTTCGTGGGCCGGGCCGGGCAACTGCTGACGAAGATCATTGAGGCCTGCACGTTGCGGCGGGAAGATTTGTACATCATGAACGTGCTCAAGTGCCGCCCGCCGGATAACCGCCCGCCGGAGCCGGACGAAGTGAGCCATTGCCGCCCGTTCTTCGAACGGCAATTCGACACGCTGCAGCCGGAATACATTGTCTGCGTCGGAGCCACGCCGGCCCAGGCTCTGTTGGAAACGACCGAATCCATCGGCAAGCTCCGCGGCAAATTTCACACGTATCGCGGCAGCCGCGTGGTGGCCACCTATCACCCCGCCTATCTGCTGCGGAATCCCGATGCCAAAAAGTATGTCTGGGAAGACATGCAGATGATGATGCGCGAGATGGGAATTGATCCGACCGCGGCGCGCACCTAATTGAAGATCATTCGTATCGGAGAATCTGAATCATGGCTGCGAAAAAACTGTTGATGCTCGTCGGCGACTATGTGGAAGACTACGAGGCGATGGTGCCTTATCAGATGCTATTGCTCGCCGGGCATCGCGTGGAAGCGGCTTGCCCGGGAAAGAAAGCGGGCGACACGGTGCGGACGGCCATTCATGATTTCGACGGCGATCAAACCTATAGCGAGAAGCCGGGCCACAACTTTCGCGTCACCACGACGTTTGAAACGCTGGACGAGACCAGTTTTGATGGGTTGGTGATTCCCGGCGGCCGAGCGCCCGAGTATTTGCGGATGACGCCGCGAGTGCTGGAGATCGTGCGGCACTTTGCGAACACCAACAAGCCAATCGCGGCGATCTGCCACGGCGCGCAGTTGCTCTCCGCGGCCAAAGTGTTGGAGGGCCGACAGGTAAGCGCCTACCCCGCCTGCCAGGTAGAAGTGGAACTCGCCGGCGGAAAGTTTGTCGCTGCCTCGGCTAACTTCGACAATGCGCACACCGACGGCAATCTGGTTACCGCGCCAGCCTGGCCCGCGCATCCCGAGTGGATCAAGCAGTTTTTGACGCTGCTGGGGACGAGAATTCACACCTAGGACGGCCACTCTTGACCATCGAGTGGCACACGGGCACTCTTGCAGCAAGAGTGCCTATCCTACAAATTGGGATTATTCCTTCGTCAGGGCTTCGTCCAAGTTCAACAGCAGATTGCAGACCGCGGTGTACGTCGCGTGCTCGATGAGATCGAGTTTCTCGTCTCGCTTCGATGCACCGATGGAAAGCAATTTCTTCGCTCCCTCGGCATCCGCAGCATATTTCTCGCGCAATTGCTTCATCGCGGTAAGCAGAATCTGCAGTTCATTGTCGCTCGGTTGTCGAGCCAGCAATTGCTGATAAGCCAGTTGCAAGCGGGCCTCGGGCGAGGTCGCTTCGCTCTTGAGCAAGCGCTCGGCCCAGGCGCGCGAGGCTTCGACATAGGTGACATCATTCAGCGTGGTGAGCGCGTGCAGCGGCGTATTGGTGCGTGAAGACTTGACGGAACAAGTCTGCCGGTTCGCGACATCGAAGAACACCGTCGGCCCCACGATCCGCCGCCAGAATTGATACAGGCTGCGGCGATAGAGGGCTTCGCCGCTCTCCTGCGTGTACTTGATGTTGCCGAACGTGGCCTCTTCCCACACGCCCGTCGGTTGATAGCCCTTCACCGGCGGACCACCGGCTTTATCGACCAGCAAACCGCTGACCGCCAGTGCCTGATCGCGAATCAACCACGAGGGCCAGCGCTGCCGCGGCGCTCGCGCGAGTAAACGATTCGCAGGGTCGCGGTCGTTCAGTTCCGCCGATGATTTGGATGATTGCCGATAGGCGGCGGAAGTGACGATCAGCCGGTGCATGTGCTTCACATTCCAACGATTCGACGCTCCTTCATGAGCAACGGTCGGCTGCGAAACGGTCGGCTGCTGAAACTCACAGGCCAACCAATCGAGCAGTTCTGGATGAGAAGGCCGTTCGCTCTGCACGCCGAAGTCTTCCGTGGTTTTGACGAGTCCTGTGCCGAAGAACGATTGCCAATAGCGATTGACAGTCACCCGCGAAGTAAGCGGATGCTCACTGGCCACTAACCACTGCGCGAGGGCCAATCGATTGGTCGGCGCATCTTTGGGCAGCGGCGGCAAGATCGCCGGCACACCATGCGTGACCTTCGCTTCCGGCTTGTCATACGCGCCGCGGATGAGAATGAACGTCTCGCGCGGCTGGGCCCGCTCCCGCATCACCATCGTCCGCGGCAATGACTTCTCAAACTGATCGCGGGCTTTCCGCTTATCCTCCGCCAGCTTCTCCGCCGCTGTCCAAGGCGCATGATTGGCGCGAAAGTGATCGCTGAGTTTCTTCTTCTCTGCGTCACTCCGTGTCTCTGTGGTTTTCTCCACGATTGCGCGAACGTCCGCCGGCAACTCTTTCTGATCGATAACCCGCGATTGTTCCCACTCCTTCTGCAACTCCGTCAGTTTCTTCTCGTACTCGTCACGGGCCGCTTTCGCTTCCTTTTCTACCACGCGGAGTTTTTCGAGTTCCGCCTGTTGCTCGGGCGACGCGAAGCTCAGCACCGGGTTAGCGAGACCGCCGGCGTCGTTGCCGCCGGTTTCTTCGATCGAGTTGAAGTAGGCCGACAGTTGATAGTATTCGCGCTGCTTGAGCGGATCGAACTTGTGGTCATGGCAGCGGCAGCAGTTGAACGTGAGGCCCATCCAAACGGCCCCGGTGGTCTCGACGCGGTCCTGCACATAATCGACGCGCGACTCTTCCGCGATTCGGCCCCCTTCGCCGTTGATCATGTGGTTGCGATGAAAGCCGCTGGCGATGAGTTGCTGCTGCGTGGGGTTCGGCAGCAGATCGCCCGCGAGCTGCTCGATGGTGAACTGATCGAAAGGCTGATTGCGGTTGAGAGCTACGATCACCTGATCCCGCCAGTACCACATCGCGCGGGTTGGATCGCCCTGATAACCGTTGGTGTCGGCATAGCGGGCGGCATCGAGCCAATCCCAGACCATCCGCTCGCCATAACGGCGCGACTGCAGCAGGCGATCGACAACTGTTTCGTAAGCCTGCGGCGAATCATCCTTGAGGAACGCGGCGACTTCCTCCAGCGTGGGCGGCAAGCCAGTCAGATCGAGCGTCACGCGGCGGATGAGTGTTTCCCGCGGCGCTTCCGGCGAAGGTTTTAGATTTTCTCGTTCCAGCCGAGCGAGCAGAAATGTATCGATGGGATTCTTCGACCAGATCGCATCTTTCACGCTCGGCAATGCCGGTCTTTGCGGCGCTTCATAGGCCCAGTGTCGGCCCCATTTCGCGCCCGAGTCGATCCATTGCTTCAGCAATTCAATCTGCGGCTTGGTGAGCTTGCGGTTCGACTTCGGCGGCGGCATTTGTTCGTCAGGATCAGTGCTGATCAGCCGGCGCATGAGCTCGCTTTCGGCACTCTTGCCCGGCACAATCACGGGTTCTTCGGTGCGGAGTGCGCTCGCTTCCGTATCGAGCTGCAAATCGCCTTGCCGCTGCTTGGCATCCGGGCCGTGGCAATGAAAGCAGTTGTCCGACAGGATCGGCAGAATATCCCGGCTGAAGTTAGGCGCGGTCTCGGCGGAGTTTGCCGCAGTTAGCAAGCTGCCGAATACGAGCCAGCCGGCCACCAGATTGGCAGCGGCTATTCGCTGGCCAGCACTGGCCGTCGTCGCGGCGGACATTCGGTGCCAAACAAGTGTCATCGCGCGACTCCTTGCCAGTGGCACAAATTTAACTCGCAGCATGAATCAGCTCGCCAGGGAGGGAAGAAGCAGAGCAGGCGGGGGAGGACCAATTTGTCCGATTCATCTTAGCCGATCGGGCCGAAAACTTCGCTTTGATCTTAGGCTGGTTGAAAGGTGAATGCCAGAACGAGTAGTCCGCCACCGTTTGCCAAAATGGCAGGACCAGACTAGTCATCAGCAGTGCGTATAATGTTCTGGCGGATGTTCGTTGAAAATCTGGTAGAAGTCATATCGTATATAGATGAAAACTACACGTTAGTGAGGTTATCACTCTTCCTGATCTGGAATCGACTGTTATTGGACTTGCGGAAGACGTGTCGCCCTTAGTGAATCCGGGGTGGACCAGGATGGGGCCGGTCAAAACCACCCCGTTTTCCTATTATCAAGTGCGTACGCAAGATCGCCACAGCGAGGACGTTGCCCCGTCCTAACTGCTTATGGGCAAATTATTTGGGAACTCGATCGAGCAGCGGCGCGGGCGGCGGATTCCGTTATCGCCGGGGGTTATCAGAGCCGGCGCTACCGAAATCTATCAGTTTCGTTAGGGGCCAGCCTTTTGCCCTTGGGCAAGTCAGCAGCAGGAATCGCGAAACGTTATCAACGAATTTCTGGGCGGGGGAAGCGTGGTGCCCGCTAAGTCGAGTTTAGGGGCAAGGTTGTTCCCTACGCAAACTCCACCAGTTGACAGTTGCACATGGCGCGTCTTTAATGCGACGACTTTCCTCCGGCAGATTTGCGTCAGCGAGCCTGCCGGAGCGAGCGATCGTATTTACTCGTCAGCGCTGTGATTAACAACTCGGAATTACCTGGAATGAAGGATCGACGGATGTGGAATGGCGTGCGGTGGTGGATTGGGTCAGCAGCAGCCATCGGGCTAGTGATTTTCCTGGCGCTGGCCAGCGCGAGTTGGGCCCAGGAAACGCCAACGCCGAAGGGCACTGCTCCATCGGGAACTGCGGCGATTACCGTCGCAGCACCTGCGACTGGCGGGGCGACCGAGTTGGCCGTGTGGGGCATTTGCGTGCTGGCGTCCATGGTGGCGCTCGGGCAAGCGTTTCTGTTCTACAAACAGATGATGGCCTGCGATCCGGGCAATGCCCGGATGCAAGAGATCGCCGGCTTCGTGCGCACCGGAGCGGCCGCCTATTTGAATCAGCAGTATAAGGTCGTCGCGGCCTTCTTTGTGGTGATTGCTGCCCTGCTCGCGGTCCAGGCGTTCTGGCTCAAGACGCAAAGCGAATTTGTCCCTTTCGCATTCCTGACGGGCGGC
>JAYTUF010000339.1:0-7870 GCA_043744755.1 Anatilimnocola sp. | reverse complement strand
CACGTCCATTCGGAATATCTGCGTGATACTCGGCTCAATCAGATAATGTTGATGCGCCAAAGCTGTGGCTGCTTGGTCGATGGTCTGCATACTTTTAGCGCTCCCAGGTTGCGACTAGCAGGCATGCGCCTGACCAAGATCCGCTTCCACTTCACCAGCAAAAATCAGTTCAATGGCCATATTGGCTGCGAATGCGGCTGGTGATCTGTTCCCATGTCGCGGCGCTGGCTGGATTCTGTTGCAGATTCACTTTGCGACGCTCCGCTTCGGCGATTTGCCAATCATGCACAGGCACGTCTTGGGGATTTGCGGCAAGATCATCCCACAAATCAAGAACGAGCTGTAGTTTCTCGGCAGGACTGAGATCAAAAACCGTTGGGTTTGCCAATGGAGCGTTCATGCTCTTCACTCAAATAATCGAATCAACTTCTTTGCAGATCGTGAACCGCCATTTATTTTAGCACACTGCGTTTAAGGCCGCATCTAAAACTCCCGCCCCTTCGGCGGCACCGGCGGTTGCTTCACAGGCGGCAAGGGCGGCGGGAGTTCTGCATCCTTCGGCGTCTTGGGACTCGCCTTGAACGCCTTTTGGCCGCCGAATAAATCGAACAGGGGCAGCTTGAACTCGCCGGCGGGGGGTTTCTCTGCGGGCTTGCGGGCAATATCGACTTCGAGATGCGCGATGAGGCGGCCTTGTTGCTTAGTGAGATGGCCGTCCAGGCCGCGGAACCAATCGAGGAAGGGGGGGCGATAGTCGGCGGGGACTTGTTCGTACTTATCGGGCCAGGTGGTGGACCGCCAATAGAGGCCGCCGCCCACTTCCTCCAGCAGCTTGTATTCGCCGCCGAGCGGGCAGTTGAGTTCGGCATTGAGCATGTCGTGGGCCACGCTCACGCAATCTTCAAGCGGCACGTGCAGTTGTTGGTTGAGCATGTGCAGCAGGCGGACATTGCCCGACGAAGCCGTGATCGCCCGGTCGTAATACATCTGGCTGATCAGCGGCGAGACCTGGGCCTGGCTCAAGTCGCCGATGTGAATCCGCACCTGCGCGGGAATTTCCGCTTCCGCCACGCGCAGGCTCGGCGTGGCTTTGGCGAGCACACTCGCGTCGAACGACAAGACCGAGAACCCGCCCCCTTCGCGCCGCCACAGACCCAGCGGCAATTGCGTGAAGCCGTTTTCATCGGGACGTGAGGCCAGCAAATTTCCAAGAGGCAGCATTTCCAAGTAGCCCGCCTTGGGCCACGAGCCGAGATAGCCGGGCGTGGTCTTCAGCATCTGCAGCGTGCCCATCAAGCCGCTGCGGCGATTGCCGAGCACCGGCGTCAGGTCCTGCACGCCGAGGAACAAGTGATGCGGCGGAATGTTGCCGAGCAAACTCATCCCTTTCACCACGGCTTGCACCGAAACAATATCGTCCGCGTCGCGCGTGATCATCTGCGTCGTCGGCGGGCCGAGCATCGACATCAGCCAGCCATACTTGGCTTCGTTCAGCGGCGTGATGTTGCCGTCAATGGTCACGCGCTCGACGATCGGTTGCATTGGATCGGTCTTCGGCAGGACAAACCGCTTGATGCCGATCATCAGCGGGTCCATCACCTTCCATTCGGAGGTGTAGAGTGCGGCCTGCTCGGTGTAACGCTGGGCCTCGTCGGCAGTGACCTGGTCCACTCGCATATCGTCGATGGGCAGGAACGACCCGCGGGCGCCACGCCGCGTATCGAGCAGTTCTTCACCGGCGACGAGCGGTGCGCTCCCATCGGGCCGGAGGCCAAACGACTTCGGCAACAGGCCGGCCTGAATCAGCGTTTCCAGCTTGTCGATTTCATACCCTTCGCCGCGGGCAGCGAGCTGGGCGAAGCGGAGCAGATCGAGATCCGTCGTCGCTTGCATCCGCCGGCGGAGTTCAATTTGATACTGCGGCGTGAGCAAGCCTTCGAAGAACGATTTCGAGAAGTAGACAAAAATCGTATCATCGCGCACGAGAGGCAGGATGGTGCGCGCATGGAGAAACTCAGGCGACCGGGCAAGCGAGCCCGCGCCACTGCTGACGGCGATGAACCGCTCGACCATCGTCCGCGACGTCGTGACCAGGTGATACTTGCCGTCGCTGACATAAAACGAGCGGAGCCGATTGTCAGGGGTCGAGGCGAATGAAACCTCCCGGCCGCCGATCATGATCGTTTCGGCTTTCGAGCCGTTGTCTTTCTCGCGAGCGAGCGCCCGGCGGCGTTGCTTTTGAATGTCGTCGGCCAGCACTTCCGGCTGCTTGGCTTCGAACAGAATCCCCATCGCGGCCCCATCGACCAGGTACAAGTCCTGCCCGATCAGCGCGACGTCGTTAATCACGTTCGGCCCCATCACCTTGGCCAGCTCATTCTGCTCCAGGCCCAGTTGATCTTGAATCCGCTTATTGAGCGGGGCGACGTAACCGCGCATGGTCACCATGCTGCCAAGATCGCCGCCATAATCCTGCAGCAGGTCGCTGAGCCAGAGATAGTTCCGAAACGTGCCGAAGCGGATGTAAAAATATTCGGGCGGCACATGCGCCGCGATGGTCTCGACGGGAATCTCCCCCGCGAGCGGCGGCAACGCGGCGGGCGGCCAGGCCATGCCGGCGGGGAGGGGCGTGTCGAGCGCTTGCCCATAATCGCTGCGGCCCAGCATCGAATCGCGGAGCGTCTTCAGCCGCAACTCTTCCAAGCCCAGCAACAGCTCGAGCGATTCATAGGTAGATGCCGCCGGCGTCACCACGGGCTTGGGCCGGCCGAGCGGTCCCGTCTCTACCCGCAGGGGCAAGTTCAACCGCCGCGAGAGCATGGCCTGCAAATAGCTTTGGACCAAGGGCGGATGATCGCCCCGATCAATCTGCTGCTGGGCGACGGTTTGATAGTCCCGCCACCAACGCTCCTGCAGCCGGGTATGAGTCCGCTCGTTCTCGGTCCGCGGCGTGAGCTTGAACTCCGTTTTGGCCGGCGTGAACAGCGTCAGTTCGAGCGGCTCCTCGCCGCGGAACAAAAAGTGAACCGTCATCTGCCCCACCGCCCCTTCATCGGGCGTGCCGATTACCTGATTCAACAACCGGCCCAGCAATCCCGTCGTCAGCGCCGGATAGAAAACCCGGCCGTTCTTCTCCTCAAGCCGAAACAACCGCTCGTCAATGCTGCCAACATCGGCCCCGCTAAAGGTAATCTTCCCCACCCCAAACGGCTCCCCATTGGCGGCCTCGCCCGTTACCTGCGCTTGGGCAGCGGAACCCGCGAAAACAGCGGAGAGAAATAATAGGCCGGGGAAGACCCAGGGCAGCAAACGACCGTGCGGCAGCGTCAAGCGTGACATAACAAGCCTCTTCTCGGCAGAGCATTCGGCAGACAGAGCATAAACTTTCACAAGCTTACGCATTTTACGGGGGTCTGACCGCCAGAAACAGGGCCTGCCGGCATGTGACCTGATGCTAAACGCGACGAACAAAGACGATTCACTGTCTCCCGTGACCAAACTGCAGTCGGTATGATTCTCTTCATGAACCCAGCCATCCAGACCATCAACGAAGTTGACTTTTGCGGAAAGATGGCCACGGCGGCCACGGCCTTCTTTGCCACGATCAGCGACCGCTGCCCCTTCGTTGAAGCTCGCATTGAAGGAATGGGGAGCAGCAAAAACCCGGCGCACCGCAAGGACTTGCGTTTTTACGGCGAAAACGGCAGGATTCTCCTCACCGGCGAAGTGAAGCTGCCGGGCATTATCAGCGCCTTCGACTCCAAGCTGGTCAAAGACGCTCACGACAAGGCCGAGCACGCCGGCGTTCAGTTCTTTTTCACTTGGGACGTGAATACGTTTGTGCTCTGGGACCGCTCGCTCTGGGATCAGTCACTCTTGGAGCGGCGCGTCAAGGTTTGGTCCTTGCGCCTGAATCTCGGCTCCGCCCAGCAGGTCGCTCGTCCGGAGACGCTGGCTCATATCGAGCAGCGATTTCTGCCCGACCTGATCCGCGACCTGTCGGATATTGTTTCGGGTCAGCGGCGCGACTGGGCGCTCGCGCCGGACGACGTTTTTTTGTGGTCGCTCGAAAGTCATCTCGAATGGCCAGTCAGGTTGTTGCAGCAGCACCTGTATGAAAAGTCGAACGCCGAAACCGCATTCAAAGGCCGGCTGCAGGAATGGATGGCGGCCAGCGATCTGCAAGTCCGCAGTGGCCAGCCGGAAGAATGGCACAAATCGCTGGAAACCGCGGCCCGCTCGCTGGCCTACATTTGGACCAACCGGCTGATCTTCTACAAAGCATTGCGGGCGCGGTTTCCCGAACTTCCCAAGCTGGAACTCGGCCCCAGCGTGACCACGCCCCCCCAGGCTTTGCGGCGGCTGGACGAACTGTTCCAAAAGGCGCAGGACCGCAGCGGCGACTATGAATCGCTGCTGTTCCCGCACACGCATGACTGGGCCAATGAGTTGGTCTTCCAGCCCGATGGCGCCGTCGATGCGTGGCGGGCCTTCCTGCGCGGCATCGAGAGCGTCGATTTTCGCGAAGTCTCCACGGATATCGTCGGCCTGATCTTTCAAAAGCTGATCAGTCCGGAAACGCGGCACCGCTACGGCCAGCACTTCACGGGCGCTGACCCGGTCGATTTGATCAACTCGTTCTGCATTCGCACTGCCGACGCGACCGTGCTGGACCCAGCCTGCGGCTCCGGCTCGTTCCTGGTGCGAGCCTACTATCGGAAACGGGCCCTCAATGAGAGGCGGTCGCATGTCGCCATGCTGGGCGATATCTTCGGCTGCGATATTTCTCTCTACCCGGCGCATCTGGCCACGCTGAACCTGGCCGCCCGCGAAATCAACGACGAAGCCAACTACCCACGCATCGACCGCCGCGACTTTCTCAAATTGAAACCCAACGAACCCTTTTGCAACATTCCCGAACATGTGACGGGAAATAAGGTTCCCGTCTTCTTGCCGAAGCTGGATGCGGTGGTTGGAAACCCGCCCTATGTTCGCCAGGAAAAAATCAGCAAGGAAGATAAGCCGAAATATGCACAAGCGGTGGCGGACGCGTTTCGGGGAACGAAACTAACCGGACGAGCCGATTTGCATTGCTATTTCTGGCCCGTTGCCGCCCAGTTCATCAAAGAAGGGGGCTACTTTGGTTTCTTGACCAGCGGTCAATGGCTGGATGTGGACTACGGCTTTGAATTGCAGCGCTGGATGCTGCGCCATTTCAAGATCGTTGCGATTATGGAGAGTGCCACGGAACGCTGGTTCCCCGATGCGCGGGTGAAGACTTGCATCACGATTTTGCAGCGCTGCAGCGAGGAAGCGGCCCGCGACGAAAACCCGGTCCGCTTTGTGATGTTCGAGAAGCCGCTCGCCGAAATCTTTCGGGTGCCCGCTTCAGCCGGCGTCGGACCGCGGGCGGAAGAGCAGGAGCAGTTGCGGCAACAGGCCGTGGACCGATTCCGCGACCGAATCGAGTGGACGACACGCAATGTGCATGACGAGCGCTGGAGGATTTTCGTCAAGCGCCAACGAGATCTGTGGGACGAAGGCGTGCAAGCGGGCAAGGTACTCTTTGCTGCCCTAACCAGCGAAGATGAGGAAACGGAGACTGAGCCACAGAATTCCACTCCGGCACCGGTCGCGAACGGTGGCTATTTGAACGGGCACGGAGTGGACGGCGGCGACTATGCGGCGGGGAAGTGGGGCCGGTACTTGCGAGCTCCGGATCTCTATTTTGAGATCATGAAGCGGTATCGAAATCGGCTCGTGCCGCTAGGCTCCATTGTCGAGATCCGCTTCGGCGTCAAAACGGGCTGCGATGACTTCTTCATGCCCAAAGACGTGACGGCGATCTTGCTGGCCCAGTACGAAGATGAAAAGGAGTTTCGGAAGGCCGTGGGGATTGCCCGTAAGCAGGTTGCGTCGGGAGAGTTGCGGATCATTGAAGATGGGGCAGGAACCTATCACCCCATCGAGCCCGAGTTCATTCGCCCCGAGGTGCATAGCCTGATGAAGTTGGACCGACCCATCGTGCGAGCCAAGGACTTGGATCGAGTAGTTCTGCTAGTCAAACCGCCCCTGTCAGCGATCAAGGGGACGCACGCTTACAAATATATTAAGTACGGCGAGAATGCGACTTATGCCAGCACGAAGAGCGCGCCGGTTCCGGTGCCGGAGCGGTCCACCTGCGCTGGACGTGACCCCTGGTACGATTTGACGAAGCTGGTTGATCCGGGGTTTGCCTTTTGGCCAAAGTCGCAGCAGTATCGACACATCATCCCGAGCAATCCGCATCAGATTGTCGGCAATTGCAACCTTTACGACTTATCGGCCCCGGAGCTGTCAAAGAAAGAACAGCGAATCCTCATTGCCACGTTGAATTCAACGTTAATTGGCCTCTTTAAGACCTTCTATGGCCGTTACGCGGGCACAGAGGGCAATCTGAAGACGGAGGTCGTAGACGTGAATCTCATTGACGTGCCAGATCCCCGCGGCGCTTCAGATGAAGTAGCGAGCCGCTTGGAATCCGCCTTCAAATCCCTCTGTAAGCGGAAGGTGGGCGGCCTGGTGGAAGAGGCCTTGATGGACTGCCACTCTTACGAGCGAGCACTCGAACTAGCGAACCGTCCCATCACCTTGCCGCGCGAGCTGACTCAAGCGGATCGGCGTGAACTCGACGATGCGGTTTTGGAGTTGATCGGGATCACCGATCCGCGCGATCGCACGGCAACGATCGATTGGTTGTACGAGGAAACAGTCAATCACTTCCGCGACGTCCGCAAGACGGAAATTCAAAAGATGCAGGACCGGCGCGGCAGCGGCAGCACCCGGTTCGCCATCGCCGACTACGCGGCCGATGCCTGGGATGCGCTGGAATGGACCGACATTGTGCCTCTCGCGGAATGGGTCGCCGCGGAAGCGACGGGCGCGTGCGAGGTCGTGAGCATTCCCACCGCCCGCCCCGTGTCTCGTTCAGCAGCCATCATGTTCGACAACGAAACGGTCTACTTTGGCAAGGTCCGCAGCGTGCATGTCATTTGCCAATGCGTCGCAGAAGCTGAGTTGATTTTTAGGATGGCGGAACTGGGCGTCAGCGGTGAGGTGAGCGTCCCCAAGACCCAGACAGCGGCGAAGTCGCTGCTCAAGGCGCTCAACGTGCGGCATGAGAAGGCAGCGGCACGGCTCCAAGAACTCGCGACCAGTCGCAGCGGCGATAGCGCTATTCAGGAGCAAGTCTTCAATCTCTTGGTCCGCTGGTTCGTCCTCGGCAAGCCTGGCAACTCCCGCAACGCCGAGTGAGGCCGAGGCGACGGCCGACTGGAATCGGTCCGATTGCGTCAGACGGTTCAGGGCCTGGGGGTGGCGATGGACATCGTGGTCGTGAGCCGCGAGCATCTTGTCGCTGCCGAAGATGTCCACCACCTTCACCGCTATCTTGCGCCGATCGGGCGGGCATTCGTGAAAGACCCGCATCCTGGCTGGGTAACTCGCGCGATCCGTTGCGATTGTAGCAAGTCGGTTGGCGCCGTACTCGCAACGTAGCTCGCATTCCGCTTACTTCGTGCCCCAGGGCAATTCAGTTGTTGGACGTGGAATATCAGCCGCCACGCGCTAGCGTGCGGTTCTCGCGGCGGAACCGTGAGTGAACAATTGCGCATTCCGCTTACTTCGAGCGCGGCTCTTTAGGTAGAACATTATTGACAAATATTCACTAACTGCGTATAATATTTGCAGCGATCTTTGGCAATTTGGGTTAGCAAATGAAGGCTGCTGCTGCGCTGGTGCGACTGTTATCCGGGGAGTGTGGCGGGGGTTATCAGCGGGTCGGTCGTTGGAGTTCCGGCTTTAGCCGGTCTTGGCTCGAGAAGACCGGCTG
>JAYTUF010000338.1:0-2051 GCA_043744755.1 Anatilimnocola sp. | reverse complement strand
GACCGGGCAAATTTGTGTCAGCCAGTCGGCGCGGTCATGCCCCCGCAGCTTCATTGTCTGCAGGTCCAGCGTGCCGTTCTGCAGGTTCAGCAAGTGCGGATGCTGGTCAAGCTGGTCTGGCAGGATCGGTATTCCCGCCTCAGACCGCACACGCTCGAGCATCGCCCGGATGCCACGGGCCGAACCGCTGCCACGAATAAATGAACTGCTGCGCGTCAATTCCTCTCGCGACAATACTCCCGCCTTCGGTCCGAACTCGCCCCATAGCGATTGATACACGTCGCGGGCCAGGGCATCGACGGCCAGGGCCTTATCACTTGCCCAGCGCCGCCCGTCCCAAACAATGAATTTGCCCCACGGGTCGCACCACCGAAACTTGTCACCATGCCGCAACCGCAACCGCACGCCATTGGCGACGTCGGTTTGACCATCCGAGCGCGCCACGTCTGGCAGGCCATCCACCGCGGCAACTTCGCTGGCCTGATGATCGTCGGCCGCCTTCGCGTCAACCGGGTTCCACTCGGCCGCGGTGTCAATCGCTTCGCGGAGCAACCGTTCACCATCGCTCTTAGCGAGAATATCGCGAACGTCGGCCCCCTTCGATTCCTTGAATTCTTCCGGCAGTGCTGCAATCCTGATCGAAGCCGCCACGCGAAAAAGTTTCGCCGCTGATTGCTGCGCTCCCGCGTCGCCGGCTTTATCCCGATCAGGCACGAACACAACATTCACGCCGCGCAGCAGCGGCGCGAACCGCTGATTCATTTTGCAAGTCGGCAGACCCATCGCCCGGTACCCAAGCGACCACAACGCCGCGGCATCCTTCACGCCTTCAACGATCAGCCACGTTTCGCCGGCCTGGGGAATTCGTGGGCGGCCATCGAGAACCGGCAGGAATACGCCGGCCGTTCCACCCTTGGGGAATAAGCCCTTTGATTCCTTCCCGCCTCCCGGGCCGATGCTGAATTTGGACAGCGGCCGCCCCGTGACGTCGAACGTCGGGACCGCAACCGCCCCGTTCTCAACTTCAGCGCCATAGGCTTTCAGAGCCTCAACACTGACGCGCTTTTGTTTCGCGACCAACGTCATCACGTCAACCGCGTGCCCGTTCGTGGCTGGCTGCAATCCCAAGAACTCACCCGCCATGCGAAGCGCCTCAGGGAAGGTGCAACCAGTGAACCACTGCAGCGCCGCGAGCCAGTCGCCGTTGCGCTGACTGAAACATTGCCTGCAGATAACCGCGCCGGCATTGGCATCAACCAGGCAGAACCGATCAGCGCCGCCACACTTCGGGCAGGGATGATGCCGGCCGTCAAGTAACTCGGCGGGGATCCCGCCGCGCTTCGTCAGTATCTCGCAGGCTCGCCCAACAGCCGCCGCTTTAATGTCGGCAACTTCAAATCGTCCGCGGGGTATCATCGTGGCGTGATTCACTTGGCCGCCTCCATTGCTTCCAGGCAGCGGGCCATCAATTCGCGAGATTCGCGCCAGCGCCGTTTTGCTGCAGTGAATAAGAATCGCGCCATGTATCGCCCGGCCCGTTCGTGATCGTAGGCCATGATGATCGGCAGCCCGTGCGCGATCCAACCTAACAGCGAGCCGATGGCCGCTGCCGACGTCACGTTGCCGCGCCACTCGCCGCGCTCAAAGAACTGCCAGCCAGCTTCAACGATCAGGACTCGGCACGGATAGGCCAGCATGCGTTGAACTTCACGATCAAATCTTTCGCGTTCGCGCCCGATGCAGCCGAGCATGTCCTCGGCGCTCTTGCGCTCGCCAACCACGTAGTTCTCTAACCCAACGATCGTATAATCCGCCGTGGGCATCGTGCCGGTGATGACCTTCATGGGCGTCAGGTCCAGCGGCAATTGCTCGCGCGTGTCGATCTTCGCGGTCAAGAACTCGGCTTTCAGTTCGGCAGGGAATCGCATTAGAACTCGATGTCCTTTTGCGTTGCGAGGTGCTCGGCATGAAAGACAGCGGCCGCTACGGCGCAACTTTCGGCCAGAATCGCGACTTGCTCAGACAACATCGTCATCGGCAACGTCGGCCCG
>JAYTUF010000337.1:0-7873 GCA_043744755.1 Anatilimnocola sp. | reverse complement strand
CGACGAAGAAGCCCCCGTCAAATCGACGATTCCGTTCAAGAAGGAAGATCGCGTGCGGGTCAAGGAAGGGAATTTCCAGAACATGGAAGGGGAAGTTTCCACCATCGATCAAGCCAATGGGCGCGTGACGGTAATGATTCAGATTTTCGGCCGGTCAACGCCTATTGAATTCCAACATTGGCAGATTGAACTCGTCTAACAACATCAGCCGCTGGGCGGTAACCCACGGTTCATTAGCGAAAACCGGACGCTAGCGCGTGCCGGCTGATTTCGATCACCACCAATTCAGCTACACAATCAATTTATTAATCAGTTTTCGCGTGAAGGTTTCAGGTCATGGCTAAGGTTAAGCAAGTTACGGGTCAGGCAAAGTTCCAGGTTACCGGAGGTCAGGCGACACCGGCGCCGCCAGTGGGCACTTCGCTGGGTAAGTTCGGCATCAACCTGGGGCAGTTCGTCTCGCAATTCAACGACCGGACCCGCGAGTTCGCCGGCATTCCGATTCCCGTCGTCGTGACCATCTATAGCGACCGCACGTTCGAGTTCATCACCAAAAGCCCGCCCGCTTCCGCTCTGCTAAAGATCGCCGCCGGCTGTGCCAAGGGGGCAGGCGTGCCCAATAAAGATAAGGTGGGCAAGGTGACGAAAGCTCAGATTTTGGAAATCGTCAAGAAAAAAGTTGACGTGCTCAATTCGACGGACCCGGACCGGGCCGGCCGGATGATTGAAGGGACGGCTCGCAGCATGGGAATTGTGATCGAAGGCTAAATAGATTTTGCCTATCGGCGTCCCGAACCCCCTTGTCTGCTAACGACTAGCTCGCTAGGATACTCGATTCCCCAAAATTTGGCACTATTTCTGCGAGGAGAGCCTGGGGCTCTCTGTTTCATGCCCAAGCAATCGAAGCGTTTTCGTGCCCTGCTCAAGGTCGCGCCGCCCACCAAGGAAACCATTCCTTTGGACAAAGCGGTCGAGCGACTGAAGCAGTTCGGCACCACCAAATTCGATCAAGCGATCGAAATCCACATGCGATTGGGCGTCGATCCCAAGCAGGCTGATCAGATTATCCGCGGGAGCGTCGTGCTGCCGCACGGCATTGGCAAGACGCAACGCGTGGCGGTGTTTGCCAAGGGCGATTTGGCCATCGCGGCGACTGCGGCTGGTGCCGATTTTGTCGGGCAGGAAGAACTCGCCCAGAAGATCAAGGATGGCTGGACCGATTTCGACGTGTGCATTGCCGCGCCGGACATGATGGGTCTCGTCGGTCCACTCGGGCGCGTACTCGGTCCCCGGGGCTTGATGCCTTCGCCGCGTGCAGGCACAGTGACGGCCGATGTGAGCCGCGTGGTCAAAGAATACAAAGCGGGCAAGGTCGAGTTCCGCAATGACAACGGCGGCATTGTCCATGCCATTGTCGGCAAGGCCAGCTTTGAATCCGCGAAGCTGAAAGAGAATATCGAAGCCTTCATCCGGTATGTGATGGGTCTCAAGCCGAACTCGGTGAAGGGGACTTATGTGAAGAGCGTCGCGCTCTGTGCCACGATGAGCCCGGCGGTGCGGATTTCGGTTACATAGTTTTTTGGTAGGCGATGGTTGATCGGCCTGTTTGGATTTCTTGAGACTGGTGCGGTATGAGCAAGACACTGAAACGACTGATCGCGGACGAACTCAAGCAGCGGTTCAAAGGCGTGAACGATGCCGTGCTGGTGAATGTCATCGGCTTGAATTCGTTGCACACCTACAATTTGCGCAAGGAATTGCGGCAAAAGGGGTTCACCCTGCTGGTCGTGAAATCGAGCCTGGCGCGCCGCGCGACGGAGGGGACTTCGCTCGCGCCGGCCTTTGATGGCGGCGAAGGTAGTCTGGCTGTCGTGTTTGGCGGCGACGACTTTGTCTCGCTGGCCAAAGAAATGGCGGCCATTCATCGCAAGCCTGAATACGAAAAATGCCAGCCACGCGGCGGCGTGATGGACGGCGAGAAGCTCTCGGCCGAGAAGATGAAGGAAGTGGCCAAGTGGCCGAACCGCCTGGGTCAGATCAGCCTGGTGCTGGGTCAGATTCTTTCGCCCGGGGCCAAGTTGCTATCGCAAATTACCTCGCCCGGCGGCAAGCTGCTCAGCCAGGTCAAGAAGATTGCGGAGAAGGAAGGTGGCGAGCCGGAGGCTTCTACAGAAGCTGTGAAGCCAGAAGCCAGTACAGAAGCGGTTAAGCCAGAGCCTGTTAAGTCAGAAGCTGTTAAATCAGAAGGCAGTGAACCGGCGGCCAGCTAGTTCGCTCTTTAACAATACATTTCGGGGTGGCCTGCCGCGTGTGGCTGGGCCTGGGGTCAAGCAGTGATTTTTGCGGTAATGCGGTCGGTTGGGCGCTTTCGGTAACGCTCAACCTTCCCGCCGCGGGTTCAGAAAGGGTAGTACGATGGCTGACGTTGATATTTCGACTTTGGGCGACCAGATCGCCAACCTGACGCTCAAGCAAGCGAAGGAATTGAGCGACTACGTGAAGGACAAGTACGGCATCGAGCCTGCCTCCGGTGGCGGCATGATGATGGCCGCTCCTGTCGATGCTGGCCCGGCCAAGCCTGTCGAGCAGACCGAATTCGACGTCATGCTCATCGCGGCTGGCGACAAGAAGCTGGAAGTTGTGAAGGCTGTGAAGGCCATCACCGGCGTCTCGCTGATGGATGCCAAGAAATTGGTTGACGCCCCGCCGGCGAAGATCAAGGAAAAGGCCTCCAAGGAAGACGCCAACAAGGCCAAGGCCGACCTCGAAGCTGCCGGCGCTACCGTCGAACTCAAGTAGTTCGATTGGCAGCTTGCCAGCTAAATTGCGGAGCCCCACTGGCTCCCGGACCGTTTTGCGCGTACGCTTAACCAAAGCGGATGTTGTTTCTTAACCTGTTGTTACTACTCGGCGCCGCAGGTGGTTTGTTGCTCTCGCGGCTTAGACAGGCAGAATTGGCTCTTACCCCGTACCCAGCCAGCGGTTTTTCGTCACTGGATTGGAGCGGGGTAGTGTCGCGCGCACGCGGCTCTGGCCGTAGTTCCCCCCGAATTTCATCACCACATCGTTCGCAGGGCCTGGGTTGCCGTTGGCAGCTCGTCCCCACCTTCCCGTTTCGCTGATGGCTCACGGATGACGGTCGGCGGTTAGCTGAATTCTTACTCCAATTGGGAGCGTTCCTGGCATATGGCAATTCCCACCCAGCGCCGCATTATTCCTGGCGAGACTCGTTTGTTTGGTTCGGGGCGCGAGCAGCACCCGATTCCCAACCTGACGATGATCCAAACCGACAGCTACGCCGCCTTCTTACAAGAAGATGTGCCGTGGGAGAAGCGCAAAGATCACGGCCTGGAATCCGTGATGCGGGAAATCTTTCCCGTGACCAGCTACGACAAGCAGATCGAGCTGCGTTACTTGCGTTACGAACTGGGCAAGCCCCGCTACACGCCCGACGAATGCCGCCAACTCCGGCTGACCTATGGCAAGCCGTTTCGCGTGTGGTTGCAGCTCAACAAAGAGCAGCCCATTGAAGAAGAGGTTTACCTGGGCGACATCCCCGTGATGCTGGGCGGTGGCGAGTTCATCATCAACGGCGCCGAGCGCGTTGTCGTCAGCCAGTTGCATCGCAGCCCCGGCGTCGATTTCGTGATGGAGCTCGAAGGGACCAGCGACCGCAAGCTGCCGAGTTGCCGCATCATTCCCGAGCGAGGCAGTTGGATTGAAGTTAATGTCACCAAGAAGGAAGCGCTCAACGTCCGCATCGATCAAAGCGGCAAGTTCTCGGCAATGACGTTGCTCCGCGCGATGAGCCCGAAGTACGGCACCGATACCGACCTGATCCGCGCCTTCTACGAAACCACCTTCGAGAAGATCACCGATGGCCGCTCGGTGGTGAAGATCGAAGGAAAGATCTCCGTCGATGACGTCTGCTATCCAGTTGGCTCCGACCGGGCCGGCGAGATCATTGTCGAAGCAGGTCACAAAATTTCGAAGACCGCCGCGGAAATCATTTGCACCGCCGGCGTGACGAAAGTCGAAGTGACGCCGCTGCCCAAGGTGCAAGTGGTGTTCAACAGTCTGGCCGAAGATGCCACGTCGAGCCATGAAGAAGCGCTGCTCCGCATTTATCAGCGGCTCCGCCCCGGCAATCCGCCGCAACTTGAAAAGGCCCGCACGCTGTTCAACGAAAAGTTCTTCGACGTGAACCGCTATCGGCTGGGTCGCGTCGGTCGCTTCCGCCTCAACCGCAAGCTCAAGCAGGACGTGCCCGAGAAGGAAATGACGCTCCGGCCGGAAGACTTGATCGCCGCCGTGACGTACCTGATCGACCTGCTCGAAGGCAACGACCGGGCTCAGATCGACGATATCGATCACTTGGGCAATCGCCGCCTCCGCACGATCGACGAACTGGCCGCCGACGAACTGCGCAAGGGCTTCTTGAAGCTCCGCCGCACGGTGCAAGAGCGGATGAGCCTCAAGGACCTGGAGGACATGACTCCGCGGAGCTTGGTCAATCCCAAGAGCATTTCGGCCGCGATTGAATACTTCTTCGGCCGCGGTGAATTGTCGCAAGTGGTGGATCAAACGAACCCGCTTTCGCAGCTCACGCACGAGCGTCGTCTGTCGGCACTGGGACCAGGCGGTTTGAATCGGAAGCGCGCGGGCTTTGAAGTCCGTGACGTTCACATTTCGCACTACGGCCGCATCTGCCCGATCGAGACGCCGGAAGGCACCAACATCGGTCTGATCTCCAGCCTGGCCATCTATGCCAGCGTGGACGAGTATGGCTTCCTCGTGTCGCCTTATCGCAAAGTGACGAAGGGCAAGTTGACGGACGAAATCAGTTGGTTGCGAGCCGACGAAGAGGCCGACGCTTATGTCGCGCCCTGCGATACCAAGGTGGAAGACAACAAGATCGTTCCCGGGCCATCGCTGATTGCCCGGCATCGCTCGGATTTTGAAATCGTGACGCCGGATCAGGTCTCGTTCATCGATGTGGCCCCCAGTCAGATGGTGGGCGTGTCGGCCGGCCTGATTCCGTTTCTCGAACACGACGACGCCAACCGCGCGCTCATGGGTTCGAACATGCAACGGCAAGCGGTGCCGCTGCTGGTCACGGAGCCGCCGATTGTCGGCACGGGGATGGAAATCGACGTCGCCCGCAACAGCAGCATGGTCGTGCGAGCCAAGCGGGCCGGTAAAGTTTCGTACTGCGACGCGACGCGGATCGAAATCGGCAGCGATATCTATCACATGCGAAAGTTCGAAGGGCTGAACGAACGAACCTGCCTCAACCAGAAGCCCATCATCAACGTGGGTGAAAAGGTCGAGAAGAATCAGGTTCTCGCCGATGGTCCCGCCACCTATAAGGGCGAGCTGGCCCTGGGGCGGAATGTGCTGGTCGGCTTCATGTCGTTCGATGGTTACAACTACGAAGATGCGATCATCATCAGCCAGGAGTTGGTGCAGAACGATACGTACACCTCGATCCACATCGAAGAGTTCGATGTCGAGATTCGCGAAACCAAGCTGGGCCGCGAAGAGTTCACGCGCGATATTCCCAACGTCAGCGAGAAGGCCCTCCGCAATCTCGACGAAAGCGGCATCGTGCGAGTCGGCACGTATGTGAAGCCGGGCGATATTCTCGTCGGCAAGGTTTCGCCCAAGAGTAAGACCGAGCTCACGCCGGAAGAAAAGCTGCTGCACGCCATCTTCGGCCGGGCCGGCGAAGACGTGAAGAACGATTCGCTGGAAGTTCCTTCGGGCATCGAAGGGATCGTCATCGATACGCAAAAGTTCTCGCGCCGCATGAGCCTTTCGGAAGACGAGCGCAAGAAGTTCGAGAAGGATCTGAAAGACGCCGAGACCGAAGGGAACAAGTGGGTTGCCCAGGCTTTCACCACGCTCGTCGAAGAGCTTGAAGGGATCATCGGCAAGACCCTGACCGACGAAGACGGCACGCCGCTGGCCAAGGATCAAGATCCGAAATTCGTTGCTGAACGGGCGGGGAGCTTCCGGCTCTCGACCCACACTAGCAAGCTCCGCAGTGAAGACAAAATCGCGGAAGCCGAGAAGTCGCTCAAGACGCATTGGCCGAACGTGGAACTGGCGATCGATAATCGCGACCGCAAGCTGAACAGCATGAAGCGGGGCGATGAACTCCGCAGCGGCGTGTTGCAGATGGTCAAGATTTATATCGCGACCAAGCGCGTGATTTCGGTCGGCGACAAGATGGCCGGCCGGCACGGCAACAAGGGTGTGATCGCCAAGATTTTGCCTGTCGAAGATATGCCTTTCCTGCCGGACGGAACGAGCTTGCAGATCATGCTCAACCCACTGGGCGTGCCTTCGCGCATGAACGTGGGTCAAATTCTCGAAACGCATTTGGGCTGGGCGGCCGCGGCTTTGGGTTTCCAAGCCGTCACGCCCGTGTTCGATGGCGCCACCGAGGCCGACATCAATAAGTGCCTGGCGAGCGCCAAGCTCCCCGCGCACGGCAAGCTCCGCCTGCAAGATGGCCGGACCGGCGATCAGCTTCAGCAGGAAACGACGGTCGGCTACATCTACATGCTCAAGCTGCATCACTTGGTTGACGACAAGGTGCATGCTCGCAGCACAGGCCCCTACTCGCTCATCACGCAGCAACCGCTGGGTGGCAAGGCGCGATTTGGTGGTCAACGCTTCGGCGAAATGGAAGTCTGGGCGCTGGAAGCCTACGGCGCCGCGTACATCCTGCAAGAGTTGCTCACGGTCAAGAGCGACGACGTGGAAGGCCGCACGAAGATTTACGAATCGATGGTCAAAGGCGAAAACACGCTCGAAGCCGGAACGCCCGCCAGCTTTGAAGTGTTGTGCAACGAAATCCGCGGGCTGGCCCTCAACATCCAATTGGAGAAACGCCGCGTGTAATGGTTCACGAGTTCTCTTGTGAATCGAATTGCAACCGGGGCATGCGAAACGCAAGCCTCGGACACTCAGCCAACTTTCAATTTCGAGCCAGTCAGAAATTCGCACCGTTCCCCCCACGGTGCTTCCTTTAGGAGTCAGTTCCTATGTCGAACGCGTCCCTCGGCGATACCAATTACGACCGCATTAACGATTACGCTTCGGTCAAAATCAGCCTGGCCCGGCCGCACGATATCCGTAGCTGGTCGTTTGGCGAAGTGAAGAAGCCCGAAACGATCAACTACCGCACCTACCGGCCGGAAAAAGACGGCCTGTTCTGCGAGCGGATCTTTGGGCCAGAGAAGGACTGGGAATGCGCCTGCGGCAAGTACCGTGGCATGAAGTACAAGGGAATGATCTGCGACCGCTGCGGCGTAAAGGTCACGCACAGTCGGGTCCGCCGCAAGCGGATGGGGCACATCGAGCTGGCCGCGCCGGTCGTGCACATCTGGTTCTTCAAAGCCATGCCCAGCCGCCTCGGCAACTTGCTGGACATGAAGACCAGCAGCCTGGAGAAGGTGATCTACTTCCAGGACTATGTCGTCGTGAATCCCGGTTCCACGACACTGGAGCGCGAACAGCTGCTGACGGAAGAAGAATATCGCGAAGCCAAAGCCCAGTTCGGCGACGGCTCGTTTGAAGCCGATATGGGCGCCGAAGCGGTCCGCAAGCTGCTCGGTGCGCTTGATCTCGTCAAGCTGTCGGATGAACTGCGGAAGAATCTGTTCGAGACCAACTCGAAACAGAAGAAGAAAGACCTGATCAATCGTTTGAAGATCGTCGAATCGATCCGCGATAGCGACAACCGCCCCGAGTGGATGGTGCTCGATGTGGTGCCGGTCATTCCCCCGGACCTGCGTCCTCTCGTGCTGCTCGATTCGGGCAACTTCGCCACCTCGGACCTCAACGACTTGTATCGCCGCATCAT
>JAYTUF010000336.1:0-2057 GCA_043744755.1 Anatilimnocola sp. | reverse complement strand
CAGGCATGCCGTTGGGCGCGATGGCGCAGATCAGACCATGCTTCTTCAGCGTCGGCCAATCGGCGGGGCTGCCCAGTTCGACCGAGACGCAGCCCAGCGCCTTCGCGTGGCGGCAAGTGGTTTCGATATCCCACTTCTCCCCCGCCACATTGAAGCACCAAAAGACGACCGACTGCTTGATGTTCCCCTTGGTCACCGCCCGGCCCGCGACTGCTGGTTTGGCCTCCTGACCATTCGATTCTAAGCCACCCTGCAAAGTCAGCCCCGTGGCAGCACCAGCGAGTGCGGCGGAACCCAACCATTGACGACGCGAGAGGAAATCGGTCATGTGCGATGACTCCTGAGAGAGAGGAATTTATCAGCTTAGGGGACCGGAGTCGTCGGTAACAGGATGAGACAACCGGGTCGTAAGCTTTTCGAACGTCAAACTACCTCCACGCCGAGGTTGATGAGTTCGGCGCGCAGGTGAACTCTGTCCTGATCGTTCATTTTCAGTAACGCCGCGGTTGCTCGCCCGACGGCAGTCCGACCGACGATGCGATAATCCGTCAGCGCAAAGTGCTCCGTCCAGATGTCGAGTCGGGGATGGAAGAGTGGCGCCAATTGCTCCGTTTCTGGATCAATCGACGCCAAATTCGGCCCCTTATGAAGATTGCATTTTCGGCAAGCAAGCGCCAGGTTCTCAAGTTCGTCGTTGCCACGGTGCTGCCGAGCCCGGATATGCTCGATTTGAAACCTGGCCCACGGCAGTGCGTCCTGGGGGAGGCGGCAATATTCGCATCGATTGGAGGCGCGCTCCCTCACTGCCTGGCGAACCGCTTCTTCCATGTTTAACCGCCGTCACGCTGGACCACTGCCCGGGCCTTCGCCTGCAGAATGCCAATGAAATCGATGGCGCGCACGTAAGCTTCGTATTCCTCTCGTTCAACGAGCGTTAATGTCCCCTCGTTAGCCTTGCTTCCCAATTCATCAAGACGGCGTTGGGTTTCCTCGTCGGCTTGCCAGTCTGCCAACCTCTGGGCTGATTCTAGCGTGAGGACGTTGCGCAGGGGATCAAAGATGCGGTCTAGTACCGTTGCTACAGCCATCTCAAGAGTATAGCGTCCCTTGGCTGCTGCACAAAATACTTACCGTGAAAGACTATTCAATTTCCGCCGTTTCGGTACGACGAAAGAGCCACGAACTTGCCTCAGCGCCCCAATGCTAAACAACAGCCAGACATTTCTATTGGGAGATGATGGGGGAGCCTGAAAGTCTGGGTAAGTTGATAGCTGCCAATCGCTCAACTTTCGCCATTGTCTCGCAGTGACATGTTTTGGTAAGGTTTTACGCGTGTGCCTCGAATGGGGCGACAGGGAAGTCGGCCACGCTACTTCAGCGGGTCATAACTCAGGCGTCGTCGCGAATCCGACGGCGAGTTTGCCATGAACGGATGGAACCGTGCAGCCGTGGCCGTGGGCCGAATCGGGAGCATTATCGCTGGTCTGGCGATGATCCTCGGGCTCAGCGGAAATCTCTCAAAGCTCCAGGCTCAAGAGGCGGCGCCTCTCGAAGCCCAATGGATCTGGACGCCGTCGCACAAAAAGGAGGCGGTCCCGGAGAAATCCGATTGCTACTTCCGCAAGATGTTCACGCTCAAAGATCCCGAAGCCGCGCAGCTCGCGATCGCTGCCGATGATGAATACGAACTGTACATCAACG
The DNA here is from genome assembly GCA_043744755.1 of Anatilimnocola sp. GTDB lineage: Bacteria > Planctomycetota > Planctomycetia > Pirellulales > Pirellulaceae > Anatilimnocola. The sequence goes on along the minus strand of JAYTUF010000336.1, from coordinate 356 downwards.
GCCGCCGCATTGGCGTGGGCGAATCGACGAAGAAGCTCGACGAATACGATGTCAGCAAGTCGCTGGTCCGCGGGCCGAATGTGGTCGCGGTTCGCGTGAGAAACAAAACATCCAACACCGCGGCGCTCGTGGTGCGGCTGACGGTGAAGGAAAAAACGACCGGTTGGAAGTCGTTTTCGAGCGATGCCAGTTGGAAGACGCAGCTTCGTCCGTTCCCGCTTTGGAACACCGCCCTCTATTCCGATCGCGCCTGGGAAGGGGCCGTTGCCTATGGTCCGCTCGGCGCCACTGCGCCCTGGGATCGCCGCGAGGAAGTGCCCGTCGCCGAAACGCATCGCAACGAACGCTTCGAAATC
>JAYTUF010000335.1:0-7924 GCA_043744755.1 Anatilimnocola sp. | reverse complement strand
CCGGGGAAAACGGGGAAATCATCCCTCGATCCCGAAGGGATCGCAGCGCCGTGAGGCTGCGATCCCTTCGGGATCGAGGGATGGAATATGCCTCGGGAACCCCAGGTGTCGCTGCGCTCAACCTGGGGCTAATGGCTTTAATCCCTCCGGGATAGATTCAAATACACTCGGAAAGCCGGACAGTCTCTAAAACCGGTGGCTAATCATGTGTCTTACCTCATGTCACTGAATTGTTACGAGAACTAAATCTTTTGTTATTGCTTATCCTCGATTCATTAGTGCGAGTCGCTTACTAAGAAACGTAGCGAGAACGGCATCTAAGGGGTCGCTTGTGCGGACAAGGGCATAATCGCAAGCGTTTTTAGCGCACTCGCGGCGGACTTCATCCAAAAATGTTTGCAACGCGGCGAGATAGCCTTCGCGCAATGCGCGCGGGTTGCAGTTCAAAAAATCATCGCTTTCCAGGCCGTCGAAACGAGTGGGGCCGTTGAAGGGGAAATCGAGTTCTTCGTCATCCATGACATGGAAGACGAGCACGTCGTTGCCCCGCTGCCGGAGCATTCGCAGGCCTTTGATAAAGCCCGGACGATCGGCGAGCAAGTCGGAAACAATCACCACCATGCCGCGGCGGGGCAAGGTTTCGGCGGCGGCCCGCAGCACCGCATACATATCGGTCTTATCGGTTTGCGTTTGAGCAGCCAAGGCGGCGGTGATGGCGAGAATGTGATTATGCTGCGAACGATTCGGCACCTTGCTGCGGAGGCGATCATCAAAAGTGACGCAGCCGACGGAATCTTGCTGGCGTAATACTAAATACGCTAAGGTCGAAGCCAGCGTGCAGGCATAATCATATTTATTGAGATGGCCATTGCCATACATCATGCTTTTGGAGACATCGACGAGCAGGTTGCAGCGAAGATTGGTTTCTTCTTCGAATTGTTTGATATAGAGACGGTCCTGCCGTGCCCAGACTTTCCAGTCCACGTGCCGCAGATCGTCGCCGATCACATATTCGCGATGTTGCAGGAACTCGACCGATTGCCCGAAGTAGGGACTGCGATGCATCCCCGAAAGAAACCCTTCGACGATGTGCCGCGCCCGAACTTCCAAGCGGGTGATCCGCTTGATCGCCTCAGGATGCAAATATTTTTTTGAATCGGGCATCGTTCGTCAGTTCGTCTTCTTTCGTGGGCGTTACCGAAATCAGCTTATCGATGATGTTGTCCGCGGAAATGCCATCGCTCTGGGCCGCGAAATTCACCACGACGCGGTGCCGCAGCACCGGCTTGGCCAGCGCGGCAATATCATCCGTCGTTACATGCGTCCGGCCGCGGAGCAGCGCGCGGGCCTTGCCACCGAGAATCAAGAATTGCACAGCGCGGGGACCAGCGCCCCAGGCGATCTGTTCTTGCACAAAGTCCGGAGTGCCAGCGCTGCCGACGCGGGTTTGACGGACGATCGAGAGGGCATACCGAATCACATGGTCGCTGACCGGCACTTCGCGGACGATTTTTTGCAGGTCGTTAATTTCCTGGCCACTCAACACCGGCTGAATGCGGTCAACCTGCAAGGCCGTCGTGCGGCGGGCGACTTCGAACTCTTCTTGAAAGTTGGGGTAATCCACAAATACCTTGAACATGAAGCGATCTTGCTGCGCTTCGGGCAGCGGGTACGTTCCTTCTTGTTCGATGGGGTTTTGCGTGGCCAGCACAAAAAACGGATCGCTGAGCGGATGCCGCGTACGGCCGACGGTCACTTGCCGTTCCTGCATGGCTTCGAGCAAGGCCGCCTGCGTCTTCGGCGGCGTGCGGTTGATTTCGTCGGCGAGTACCATGTGCGAGAAGAGGGGGCCTTCGAGGAACCGCCGTTCGCGAGCGCCCGTGCTGCGGTTTTCTTCGATGATGTCGGTGCCGGTGATGTCGGCCGGCATCAGGTCGGGCGTAAATTGAATGCGGCTGAAGGTCAGATTCAGCGAGCGGGCCAGCGTGCTGATGAGCAGCGTTTTGGCCAGGCCCGGCACCCCTTCCAGCAGGCAATGACCGCGGGCGAAGAGCGAAATCAGCAGCTCTTCGATCACCGCCGTCTGGCCCACGATCACTTGCGAAAGCTGCTCGACAATCTTCTCGCGGGCTTCACTCAGGCGGCGAATCGCGGAGGCATCGGCCACGGTTTTCTGGTCATCGCTCATGGAGGCGGCGGTCCTGGGGCGTGCTGGAGGACGTGATCGGTAGGGAACGCGACGGGCGGGAGTGGAGGGTTTGCCCGGCTGCGTTCACGAACCTGTGCTGACACACTAAGCCTAATTCCCGGAATGTGTTATGTTAAGTCGCGAACGACTTTTCTGGGAAATTCGGCCCGCTGCCTGGGTGGCTGGCCGGACTTCATCCGGGGGTTAGTGCTGCCGAATCGCCCGAAAGTTCATCCCATTTTAGCAGGTTTGCGGGTTGTACTACGTGGAGCGCACCAGCAATAGCGGATTGAGCTTGATCCCTTGCTCGGCGAGGTCTGCGCTATCGAGATCCTCGAAAGAATCGAAATCGAGCGTGGCCAGGTTGCTTTCAATGCCCAGCAGACTGAGCAATTCTCCGAGCGGTTCTTCCGGCGAGTCATCCTGCGTGGTGAGCGTTTCGGCCACGGCTGCCGCATCGACCGATTTATCGAGGAGAGGCTTCAATGCTCCCAGATGAACTTGCAACTGCTGCTCCGTGAGTGCGCAGCGGTCATCTTCATCATCCTCAAACAAGCCCTCATCGTCGTCATCGTTCTCTTCGGCGCTAAAGGTTGTCTCGGCAATTCCGTCTGCATCAATACTCGGCGCGAAAGCGCCTACGTCCTCCTCCTCCTCCTCCTCCTCATCTTCTTCCGCCTCTTCGCTCATCTGTTCAGCAAATCGTTTTAGTTCGTCCCCGTTGGCCTGGCCGGAGAGGACCTTGCTGAACAGCTCCGCAATGTCCGGCGGCAGCGCGCCATTGAGCATTTCGGAATTTTCCGAGAGGTTCTCTGCCAAGCCCTGTTGAAAGACTCCCTGCATGGTGGTGGTTAATTCGGCTGTTTGTTCTTGCAATTGCTCTTGAAAGCGGCTGAGTTCCGCCTGGTTCGCCTGAGACCATTGATCGAACCGCCGCATCTCGCCCAGCGAAGCCTTTCCCTCGTTCAGTTTTTCGTAGATCGCGCGCACGTCTTCCGGCATCTTGCCGGCAATTTGTTCCTGCAATTCGGCGATTTTCAGCAAGCCCGCCTGAACCGGGCTGTCATCGTCAGCATCCGACTCGCCAGCTCCGTTTTCCTCGCCAGCAAGATCATCGTCCTCATCTTCATCGTCGAATTCGTCCGCCAACTCATCCATGTCGTTGTCGAGGAACTCTTGCAATTCATCGGGGTCGCCGATGCTATCGAACTGATCGATCTCCTCTCCATTGTGAAACAGAGAGTAGTGCCACGACGCGCTTTCGTTCACCCAGACATTGAGCGCGTGAGTCTTGAGTTGTTTGGAAAGCTCGCGGCCGATCTCCTGCTGGAACAAGAAGTCGGAGCAGAAGAGCGAGACCCAATCCCCCTTGGTCTTGGCGATCCAAACGCCGCGAGTGATGAGCGCTTCGCCTTCGGCGGGATCGGTGGTTTCGGCACTGAGCACTTGAAAACCTTCGGCCGAGAGCAAGTCCGTAACCGCTTGTTGCACCCGTTTGGCCGTTGCCCCTTTGACATGCAGACTGCTGGTAAAACCTTCCATCGCAATGCTCCTTCTGCCACGCGCTGACCCTTAGCCGATCTCTACTTGCGAACCTACCGAAGTCGCGAGCGAATGACTAGTGCCCCGGCAGACAAATGACTAGTGCCCCGGCAGACAAATCGACCCGCGCATCTATGCGGCACGTTGGTTGCTGCTATTTTGAGGGGTAGGAGTGATGAACTTTTGACGTGACAGCGCAGAAAGTCGATCCATGCCGCCGCCAGCCAGCTTTCGAGAATCGACCTTGTATCGCACGCCCATTCGGGAGTTGGCGCTGCAAATCGCCGGCACGCGACTGGATCCGGTCATTCGCGAGTTTGAACAGGAGTTGACCGCCTGCGGAATTCAGGCCTTGAAACCGCGCTATCACCTTTCCACGGAATGGGGCGTGCCGTTTGGCAGCATTACGATTGGCATTCCTTTCTATCTGGCCAAGCCGGAGTTGACCGCGCTCCACGATGAAGAGGTGGGACACATTGAGGGTTTTGATCGCGCCGATCTGCTCCGCTATTTTCGGCACGAAATGGGCCACGTCGTCAATTACGCCTATCAACTATTTGAGCGGGAAGATTGGGTCAAGCTGTTTGGCTCCATTACGCAGCCCTATGAAGAAGACTACCGTCCGCAGCCTTTCAGTCAGAATTTTGTCTGGCACTTGCCAGGTTGGTATGCCCAGAAACATCCCGACGAAGATTGGGCCGAAACCTTCGCCGTCTGGATGACGCCCGGCGCGAATTGGCAACACGAGTATCGCGATTCACCCGGAGCATTCGCTAAACTGCAGTACTGCGAGCAGTTGATGAAGTCGTTGGGGACATCACCGCCCGTGGTCGCCGTCCATGAGTTGGATGAAGATGTCGGCGAACTGACCTATTCGTTAGAGAACTATTACGAACGAATGGCATCCGAAATGGCGGAATCGCTACCCGGTCTCGACGGCGCTTTGCGGGCGATTTTTCTCGACCGCGAAGAATGGCATCCGCAAGCTACCACCGAAAAGGGCGCTGCGGTTGAGAAGGCACATGCGGCGGAACTGATTCGCCGCGCGGAGCGTGCGCTGATGGCCGAGATCTTTCGCTGGACCGGGCATTTCCCGGAGCGTACGAGAGTCTTGACGCGTCAGCTTGCCGCGCGGGCGGAAGCGCTCGATCAGTGGTATCTCGTCACGCGGGGGGCTGAAACAGTCGTGGCACTCACGGCCTATGTTACGTCGCTCGCCATGAACTACGTCCATCGCGGCAGCTACTTGCCGGAGTTGATGAAGCCAGCCGAAGGAGTTGACGAGGATGAAGTCAACGAGCCTTAGGCCGCGACTTCCGCCGGTGTTTTATCACGCTCGAGTGCTAGTTCAACGATCTTGTTAATCAGTTGCGGATATTCGAGTCCACCCGCAGCGGCGGACATTGCGAATTCGCTGTTCTTTTCCAGATAGCAACTGGCGTTCACTTCAATCACATACACTTCAAGGACGACGCAACTCGCCCACAGCCCAGGTCCAGAACTCGCATCCCCGGCCGCAAGTCGAGCCACTCCGTCAGCCAGAGCGAGTTCGCGCCGCCGCTGACGCTCTCTTTGATCCAATCGGGGTGATACTGCGACGAGCGGGGGAATTGCTCGCAGATGAAACGATTGGCCGAGGTCATGGCGTGCTCGGTAGCATTGGGGACTAATCAGGCGTTTGGCAGTCTGCTTTACCGTTTCATCGCCTGAGCCGGGGACCGCGGGGCGCCCGCAACGGGGGCTGGGGGGCCTGGGTTGCGCGGCATGAGCGTGCCGCTGGCGGGAACGACGCCGGTGCTATTCAGCGGGCCTTTGCCGGCGCCGCGATTGGCCGCTTCTCGGCCGGTTTGCGATTTCCCGGCGACGTAGTTATCGATTTGCGCGGTTTGCAGGAGGCGGTCAAACTCCTTGCTCATGTTCGTGCGGAGCTTCTTTTCTTCGAGATCTTTGTAGAGCGCCGTCCGCGCGACCTGCTGTTCGACCCGCACCGGCTGCGTGCGGCCCTGACAGCGCAGGATGATGAATTGGCCGTTGACCGCGACAATGCCGGAGAGTTCGCCTGTCTTAAGTTTGAAGGCTTCTTTCTCCAGTTCAGGCGAGCCAGTGTGCTTCTGAATCGGCGGCACCTTGCCGCCGTTGGAACGCGACGAAGGCTCGACCGAGTATTGCTCAGCCAGTTTGGCAAACTCTGTATCGGTAGGGAGGTTGCGGGCCATCTCCCATACTTTCTGGGCCTGACGTTGATCGCCAATCACAATCGCCAACACTTCCACGCGCTCGCCGTAGTTCGCTTCAAACGCTTTTTGCAAATCCTCTTCGGTAATGATCACCTGGTTGCCGACGAGCTTCTTCAGCGCGACCGAAGGCCACACGGCATCGCGAATATAAAGCTCGACCGGGGCCTTGTCTTGTTCAGTGATCTGCGCGAGCCAGCGCTCGACATCAGGCGTGCCGTCCTTCTTGGTGATGCCGTACATATCAGCCGCGCGGGCCACTTCGTCGTCCAGGTCCTTCTGCGTGACCTGCAACTTCTTTTTCGCGAGTTCTTGCGTCAGCACCTTACGGCTGATCTCTCCTTCGAGCACTTCCTGGCCATACCGCGAGAGACATTCGTCGGTTAGTTGTTGCGTCGTGATCGGCCGACCATTGATCGTCGCCGCAACACCTGGCATCTGCTGGCCCAGCTCGGGGCTGTTATAGATATTCACGATCTTGGCGGTCTTGGCCATCTTCTCGAAGAAGCCGGCGGCGACGACGCGGAGCTTGCCTTCCTTCAGACGATCGTGCAGCTTGCCTTCGTAGGCCGCGATCTGTTCGGGCGTGAGAACTTTGGCGGCGATGTGTTCTTCGCACTTGAGGATGTAGTATTTGTCGGCAACTTTGATCACCGGCGAAACCTGCCCGGGCTTGAGGCTGAAGGCGATTTGCTCGAGCGTTGTATCGCCCAAGTGGCGACGAATCGGCGGAATGACGCCGTAGGCCGAAGCCACACCCGGATCGTCGCTATGTTGCTTCGAGAGTTCGCGGAACGAGGCCGGATTGGCAACCGCCATGGCTTGAATCTGGTCAGCCTGTTGCTTCACGCCGTGTACGATCAAGAGGGCCCTCACCTTCGGGCCGAATTCCGATTCAAAGGCTTTCTGCATTTCTGCCTGGCTGACTTCGGTCTCGTCGGCAGCGAGGGCCCGCAGCGCGAGCATCGGCCAGACGATTTCGCGGCGGTACTGGGCTTCGCTATAGCCCCGCTCATCGCGGAGGAGCTGCATCCAGCGATCGGGTGGGAGGCTAAACTTGTTGGCGATTCGCACGATCTCGCCATCGATGTCGGCGGTCGTAATTTTGATATTCTTCGCGGCGCAGGCCTCGGCAATCAATTGGCGATTGACCATCCCTTCGAGCACTTCTTTGCCAAATCGCCACAGGCATTCGCGGCCCAGATCGGCCTGGCCGATCTGCTCGCCGTTGACGACGGCCATCAACTGCAACTGCAGAGGGTTCGGCTTGACGACCGGAGCAGGGGCGGCCTGATTGGTGGTCGCCCGCGGGGCAACTTGATTCAGCGGCACATTTTGAGCCGGCACGACGGACGGATTGGGGCGCGTGGGTGTGCCCGCCCGCGCCGGAGCGCCGGTGCCGCTTGCAGGCGGACGCGTAGTTTGCGCCGACGCTTCGTGCGCGAGAGAATCGATTCCGAGGCAAGCAGCGGCGACCAGACCGGCGGTCGTCGCGGCTGCGAAGAGTTGGCGGCAGCGAGCCGGCCTGCGGTGGGTTTCCGTACCTGTCATCGAGCGTTCTCCAGCGGGCGTGAACAAAGTTTTTGCGAGAATGCAGCAAAACGACTCAAGAAATCGGCTCAGTCGCAATCGCAGCGGCGGGACTATAGGAACCGCGGCGGGATCGGTCAAGGGAAGTTGCAACGCCAGCGAATTGGCGGAGTAGCAGTTATGCCGCAAGCAGCGATTTCAGACCGCGAATCAGTTCATCAACCTGGGAGGTGTCGTTGTAGAGATGACAAGAAACGCGGATGTAGCGACTGCCGTTCCATTCGACGATGGGGACTTCAATGCGGAATTGCTGCCAGAGCTGATCCTGCAATGGCTGCCGCGGACCGGGAGGCAGCGGGACATGGGCCATCGAGCAGTACCAGGCGGGGTCATCGGGAATGATCGGCGAAAGTCCGGTGAGCTGCGTGAG
>JAYTUF010000334.1:0-7945 GCA_043744755.1 Anatilimnocola sp. | reverse complement strand
ACCTCCCGCAATTCTTAGCCACCGGCTTCAGCCGGTGGTTTACGAACAACCGAACGACCGGCTTTAGCCATTGAAAACTCCCGCGTGAATCTTGACGGCTAAAGCCGGGTTGTTTTGAACCTCCGACCACCGGCTGAAGCCGGTGGCTAATAGCGACTGAAGCGTTTAGCCAACACGATAAATCCATGAACACTTCACCCGGCATCATTCGTCTCTTCTCACTTTGCCTCCTTTGTAGCGCGATTCCGGCATCGCTGCTCGCTCAAGAGGCCAAGCTGGATGCGAAGGCGACGCAACTGCAGATTGCCCAAGGAACACTTCTCGCGCCGAAGGCCTTCCGCGCCGCGGCCCGGCGGGTGATGCCTTCGCTAGTGACGATCGAAGGGATTGGCGGGCTGTCGTCCGGCATCTCCGCGGCAGGCATTCAAGCGCCCGGCGAAGGTCCGACGAGCGGCGTGATCCTTTCTGCCGACGGATACATTGTCACCAGCACGTTTAACTTCATCCGCAAGCCGCCGATCATCACCGTCACGCTTCCCAGCGGCGAACGCAAAGTGGCCACGCTCCTCGGCCGCGATGAAACTCGCAAAATCTGCGTCCTGAAGATCGAAGGCGTGAGCAACTTGCAGGTGCCGGCCTGGGCCGATCGCAAAGACCTGCGAGTCGGTCAATGGACCGTGGCTCTGGGCATCGGCTTCGGCGGCAACGAACCCTCGCTGACGGCCGGCATCGTTTCCGCGACCAGCCGCATCGGCGCGAAGGCGATTCAGACCGACGCTAACCTCAGCCCCGCCAACTACGGCGGCCCGCTGCTCGATCTCGACGGTCGTGTGATTGGTATTTGCGTGCCGCTCAATCCCCAGTCGAAGGAAGAAGGCTCCGGCGTTGATTGGTACGATTCGGGCATCGGCTTCGCGGTGCCGATTGGCGGCAACGAAAAAATCATCGAAGCGCTCAAAGCTGGCAAAACACTGCAACCCGCGTTCCTGGGTGTGCAAAGCGAGCCCAAAGGAACCCCGCCGGTCGGTGCCACGGTCATCAAAGTGGTCCCGAAGTCGCCCGCCGAAACCGCCGGCATCAAAGAGGGGGATCGATTGCACGCGATCGACGGCGCCGAGATTCTCGACGTGACTCATCTGCAATCGATCATCGCCCGCTACAACGCCGGCGACAAAGCCACGATCAACATCCAGCGCGGCGAAGAAAAACTCGACCTGACCGCCGAGTTCGGCGTGCCTCCCGTGCCAGCCAAACCGCCGACGAAGGGAAAGCCGGGAGAGAAGCCGATGCCGGCCCCAATGCAGGTACCGGAGAAGAAGCCGGAATAATTGCGCCTCATTGAAACAGCGGCCGGTCTTCTTCCGCCGGTTGTTTTTCTGGCGGCTTCATTTGCAGATGCTGATACGCCTTCGCGGTGACAATCCGGCCGCGGGGGGTGCGGGTGACGAGCGCGCTGCGGAGCAGGAAGGGCTCGACTTCATCGGAGAGCGTATCGGTCGCCAGGTTCATCGTGTGGGCAACCGCTTCCACGCCGACGGGGCCGCCGGCGAAGACGCGGATGATCGTTTCCAAATAGCCGCGGTCCTGCTTGTCGAGGCCCAGTACGTCGATCTCCGCCATCGCGAGAGCAGCGCGAGCGACATCGATGGTCACCTTGCCCCCCGCTTTGCTATCGGCATAATCGCGGACCCAGCGCAGACGATTGTTGGCCACCCGCGGCGTGCCCCGGCTGCGGCGGGCAATTTCAATGGCGGCCTCGTCGGCCAGATCCACTGAGAGCTTGCGGCCGCTGCGACGGACGATGGCGGTCAGCTCTTCGACGGTGTAAAAGCCCAGATGCTCGCGGACATGAAATCGATCGCGTAACGGAGCGGAAAGCATCCCCGCGCGGGTTGTCGCGCCGATCAGCGTGAAGTGCTTCAGTCGCAGGTTGATCGTGCGGGCGTTCACTCCTTCACCCAGAATGATGTCGAGGCGAAAATCCTCCATGGCGGTGTAAAGATATTCTTCCACCGCTTTGGGCATGCGATGAATCTCGTCGATGAACAACACGGCCCCTTCTTCCAGATTGGTGAGATAGGGAATCAGGTCCTTGGGTGCCTTGAGCGCGGGGCCGCTGGAAGTGTGCAGCGGCACGTTCAGTTCCCGCGGGATGCAGGTGGCGAACGTGGTTTTGCCGAGGCCGGGCGGGCCGTCGAACAGAATGTGCCCCAGCGGCTCGCCCCGTTTTTTCGCGGCATCGAGCACAATATCGAGTCGCTGCATCACGTCCCGCTGGCCGATCATGTCCGCGATCCGCTGCGGGCGCAGCTCGCGGTCGGCGTCGTCCGGGCTCGCCTCGGGCGTGGCGGTGACAATCGGCTCGCGGGGCATCTCGCTTCTTCCAGAAATCCGCATCCAGTGAACAGTTGTTGACGATGGGCCCCAATATAGCCAAACGGGCAGGTTCTCAACAGCCGAGTTGGTCGCTGACAAAATCTCCTCCACATTGCTAGAATCGGGCACTATGTTCATTAGCTTCGACGGAGTCGATGGGGCGGGGAAATCGACGCAGGTTCGCCTGCTGCACGACTGGCTCGTCGCGCGCGGGCGGCAGGTCGTCACTTGTCGCGATCCGGGCAGCACCAGCTTGGGAGAAAAACTGCGCGAGGTGCTCCTGTCGCATCACGACGTGCCCATTCACCGCCGCAGCGAGATGCTACTTTACATGGCCGCCCGAGCGCAACTGGTCGAAGAGATCGTTCGTCCCGCGCTGGCCCGTGGCGAGTGGGTGCTTTCGGATCGCTATCTGCTCGCGAATGTGGTGTATCAAGCTCACGCGGGCGGCTTGGATGCAGAAGAGGTCTGGCGAACAGGCTGGATTGCCACGCAAGGTCTGATGCCGGCGCTGACCATCGTCCTCGATATGCCTGCTGCGGCCGCGAGATTGCGGCAGGATCGCCCGCCTGATCGGATGGAAGCCCAGGGACTCGATTACCTCGAAAAAGTTCGCCAGGGTTTCTTGACGGAAGCCAGCGCGTTGAAAATCCCCATTGCCGTCATCGCTGCCGATCGCGCGCCGGAAATCATCCATGCGGAAGTCAGCGGCGTGATCGAAAATCTTTTCGTCACCACGGAGGACCGTTCATGACCTGGCAAGGCATTCGCGGGCACGAGGATGTGGTGACGCGGTTTCGCACGGCACTCGAACAGCAGCGACTGGCGAGCACTTTTTTGTTCGTCGGACCGGACGGCTGCGGCAAGCGTACCTTCGCACTGAAGTTGGCCCAGGCGCTGCTGTGCGAGCGCAGCAGTGAAGATCAATTGTCACCTTGTGGAGAATGTCGCGCGTGCAAGCAAGTGCTGGCTCATTCGCATCCCGACATCGATCAGATCGCCAAGCCGGCGGATAAGTCGAACATTCCGCTCGAACTGCTGATCGGCGAAGGGGACAAGCGGATGCGGGAAGGGCTCTGCTTTCGCATCTCGCTCAAGCCTTATTCGGGCAAGCGGAAGATCGCGATCATTGACGACGCGGACTATCTCTTCAAGGAAGGCTCGAATTGCCTGCTGAAGACGCTGGAAGAGCCACCACCGCGGTCGATTCTCATTCTGGTCAGCACTTGCGAGCAGCGGCAGTTACCCACGATTCGCTCGCGCTGCCAGGTGGTGCGGTTTCAAGCGCTCAGTGCGGAAGACGTGGCCGCGATTTTGCTGGAGCAACATCTGACCGAAGATCCCGCCGCCGCTCGGCAAGCCGCAGCGCTGGCTGAAGGTAGCGTGGCCGCTGCCGCGCGATTGCTGGACGGTGAACTGCCGGAGTTTCGCGCGGAACTGCTCGCTGCTCTCTCACAATCTCTGCAACCGGCCGCGCTGGTCAAACTCGTGCAGGCGTATGTCGAAGGCGCGGGAAAAGAGTCGGCGGCCAAGAAGGTGCGGCTGCGCGATGCGCTCGGCTTCAGCAGTGCATTCTTCCGGCAAATGATGTTGGCGGCAGCAGGCGCGGTGGAGTCCTCTGCAACCAAGCGCGGCTGGCCAAATGACCCTGAAGTAGGCGCACAGGGCGTCGAACTTTGTCAGGAAGCCGTGGCCGCGGTGGAAGCGAATGCTGCCGCGCTCACTGTGCTGGAATGGTGGGCCGACGAACTGGCCACGCTGCAGCGCACCGGGCAGGCGACGCTACTCTCCCATTAGCGCGTCTCTCATTAGAGTAATAACCAACGTCCGCGGTCCACCGGCATTGCGGTGTTCACACAAGTAAATTCCTTGCCATGTGCCGAGCAGCAGCCTTCCATCGCGGACGGGAATGCTCACGCTGCTCCCGAGCAGCGCAGCTTTCACGTGGGCGGGCATGTCATCGGGTCCTTCCAGCGTGTGGTCGTACGGGAAATCTTCCGGCGCGATACTTGAAAACACTCGCTCCAGGTCGCGGCGCACATCGCGGTCGGCGTTTTCGTTGATCGTGAGGGACGCCGAAGTGTGCTGAATGAAGACGTGTAGAACGCCTACTTTGGTTGTCGCTAGCTCGGGAAGTGCGGCGAGAACTTCCGCGGTAATCAGATGAAATCCGCGGCTACGGGGCTGTAGGACAAGTTGTTTTTGGCGCCACGGCATGGGTCTTGTTTCTTGTACGAGAATCGCTGCGACGAAAGCGGGCCGGCGAGATTATTTTAGCCGCCCCCGTTCATCGCCGGGAACATCTCGCGCACCATCGTGATCGCGGCGGGGCCGACGAGGATCACGAAAATGCCGGGGAAGATGAACAGCACCAGCGGGAAGATGAGCTTCACCGCGGTTTTGGCGGCCTTTTCTTCGGCGATTTGAGCGCGGCGAGTTCGCATCGCTTCGCTTTGCACGCGGAGGGCTTGCGCGATGCTGCTGCCGAACTTATCGGCTTGGATCAAAATCGAAGCCAGCGATTTCAAGTCGTCCACGCCGCTGCGCGAGCCCAGTTCTTGCAGCACTTGCGAGCGCACGCGGCCCATTTGCAATTGCAGATTGCAGAGGCCGAATTCGTCCGCGATGTTGCGATAGGACTTCTTCATTTCCTCCGCGACCTTACGCATGGCCTGGTCTAGTCCCAAGCCCGCTTCGACGCAAACCACCATTAGATCGAGCGCATCGGGTAGCCCCAGAAAGATTGTTTCCTTGCGCTTCCGGGCCAGCCACATCACCACCAATTCCGGGAGATAAAAGCAGAAGCCGGCCGCCAGCACGACTCGCATGAGCGCACTTTGCGTAAAGCCATAGGCGAGAATCGACGCACCGCCGCCGAGAAACAGGCCGATCAGCAGGCCCAGGAATTTGGCCGCTTGAAACACCATCGGCGCTCCCTCGCCGCGGAAGCCGGCGTAGGAGAGTTTCAGCTTCAGCTTGTTGACTTCCGCTTCCGTCTTGGGCTGCAGAGGTCTGGCCAGCGCGGGTGAAGCCGATTCGAGCATGCGGGAGAGATTGTTCCCTTTGCTGACTCCCTCGTTCCGCTTTTTTCGGCTCAGTGGATCGCGAAAGTCGTCCAGCCGTTGTTCCGCCCGGCTGCCGCTTCCCGAAAACCATTCGATCGCCAGCCAGGTGATCGCGGCGATTAAGCCGAACGCGGCAATTTGCACGAGCCAGGGATTGGAGAGCAGAGTATTCATGATTTTCGCCGAAATTATATTACGGATTGATGCAAGCTGCGAATGAACATCAAACCTTGATGTTGACGATTTTGCGAATGACGAGCGCGCCGATGATCTGCAGCACGACGCCCCCCGCGAGCATCTGATGCCCCATCGGGTCGGTGAACAACGTCATCAAATAGCCGGGATTCAGCCGCCACATGACGATGGCCAGGCACGGCGGTAGCGCCAGCAGCACCGAGCCGGACAAGCGCCCTTCGCCGGTGAGGGACTGAATCATGCCGTAGATCTTGTACCGCTCGCGAACCAGATGGCCGATCTTATCAAGAATTTCCGCCAGATCGCCGCCCGTTTGCCGCTGCAAGATCACGGCGGTCGCAAAGAACCGCAAATCGAGGTTCGGCACCCGCTCGGTCATTTCTTCAATCGCATCTTCTAAGGGTTGGCCGAGGTTCTGCGCTTCGTAGCAGCGTTCGAACTCGGTGCTGATAGGTGGCCCCATTTCGTCGGCGCACAGTTTGAAGCCGGCCGCGAGGCTATGACCGGCCCGCAAGGCGCGGGAGATGAGTTCCAGCGATTCAGGCAACTGCTTGGCAAACTTAGCCAGTCGTCGCCCACGTTTCATGTAGAAGTACATGAACGGAAACACGCCCAGGATCACGCCCAGCGGCGCGAAAATCAGCGGCACGCGGAGCAGCGTCGGCAGCATCACGCCGCCGATGGCCAGGGCCACGGATATGATCGCCAGATTCGCGGGCGTCGTTTTGGTATTGGCCTGTTGCAGGAAGAGCCGCAGGTTGAAGGTCTTCACCAGCCATTCTTCAAAGACATTAGTGTCACCGAGCGGACTGGTGAGCAGACTCGCTTCATCCTTTTTCTTCGCCTGCGCGGGGTTCGATAGCCCGGCGAGCATATCGAGCCGATCCTCGACCGCGCTGCTGCCGCCGGAGCGGAAGAACACACTCGCTACGCCCCCGACGAGACAGGCCACGCCAATGAAGGAAGCGCCGATGATGAGCAACATGACCATGGGAAAAGTCGGTTCTAATGTAGCCGCGTTCGCCAGAACGCGGGATGATTCGCAAAACTCTCGAGTGCTTCCCCGCGGTCTGGCGACCGCGGCTACAATTCTTTAATCCGGCAGCATCACCCGTTGACGGAAGGCGCTGGCGGGCAAGCGAATGCCGGCGGATTCCAGCTTGTGCATGAAGGTGGGGCGAATGCCGGTCGCTTCAAAGCGGCCGCGAGCCCGGCCCGTTTCATCAATGCCTTCTTGCACGTAGCGGTAAATGTCTTGCATCACGATAGTGTCCTGCTCCATGCCCACCACCTCGGTGATGCTGGTCACGCGGCGGATACCACCTTGCAAACGGTTGGCTTGAATCAGCAGTTGCACGGCGCTCGCAATTTGCTGCCGCATCGCTTTGATGGGCAGGTCGAAGCCGGTCATCATGATCATCGTTTCCATACGAGCCAAAGCATCGCGGGGCGTGTTGGCGTGCAGCGTCGTGAGCGACCCATCGTGGCCGGTGTTCATGGCTTGCAGCATGTCCAGCGTTTCCGGTCCGCGGCATTCGCCGATGATGATCCGTTCGGGCCGCATACGCAGGGCGTTCTTCACCAGGTCGGTGGCCGTGATCGCTCCCTTGCCTTCAATGTTCGGCGGCCTGGTTTCGAGCCGCACGACATGTTCCTGCTGCAAGCGAAGTTCCGCCGCATCTTCAATGGTGATCACCCGTTCGTGATTGGGAATGAAGCTGCTGAGCGTGTTGAGCAGCGTGGTCTTGCCGGAACCAGTACCGCCGGCGACCACGATGTTCAGCCGAGCTTTCATCGCTCCTTCGAGCAGCATCACCATCTCCGGCGTGAGGGCTTTGTAGTTCAACAAGTCTTCGAGCGTCAGAGCCTTGGAACCAAAACGACGAATCGAGACGGCAGCGCCATCCAGGGCCAGCGGCGGAATGATGGCATTCACGCGGGAGCCGTCCGACAAGCGGGCATCGACCATCGGGCAGACCTCGTCCACCCGCCGGCCGACCTTCGACACAATGCGGTCGATGATCTGTAGCAGGTGGCCATTGTCGCGGAACTCGACGTTCGTCTTTTCCAGTTTGCCGCGGCGTTCGATAAAGATGCTCTTCGGTCCATTGATCAGAATATCGCTGATCGTGTGGTCCTTCAGCAGCATCTCCAGCGGTCCCAGGCCGAAGGTTTCATCGAGCACTTCTTCAATCAGCCGCTCGCGCTCGGTGCGGTTCAGAAAGGTCTCTTCGGTGTCGCATAGATGCTCGACGACCAGCCGAATCTCCCGCCGGAGCACATCGCCTTGCAGCTCGCCAACCCGGTTC
>JAYTUF010000333.1:0-2070 GCA_043744755.1 Anatilimnocola sp. | reverse complement strand
AAAATTGGACGAACTTCATAGGTCTTCTCAACGCCGGCCGAATTGCGGACCAGCATCTTCAGGTCACTATTCTTGCCGTTCAAAATCACGTTGCGTCGCAGATCATCGTGCCGCAAAAATTCATAGGGCTTGGCATCGCCAAACGCGATGATCTTTTCGCCCGGTTCCATGCCGGCCTGCCAGGCAGCATCGCCAGGTGAAACGCCGCCGATGCCCGACGGGACTTCCGGCACGCCCATGTAGTAAGCGACCGTAGCAAACACCACCGCGAAGATCGCGTTCATGATCACGCCGGCAGAGATAATCGCCATGCGGGCGGGAACGGACTTGGCGGTGTAGCTGCGGCGATCGAGCAGGACGGTCTTGCCATCGGGGGTCTTCACGGCGACGGCAGGTTGCGCGGGAGGATCGGCATTGAGCACCGGATCGGCGTGGGGTGTATCGAAGACTTTTTCGCCCGTCTTTTCAATGGTCGAGCCGAGCGTAAATCCTTCCACGGAAGTGCCGGCAGCGAGCGCTTTGGTCCGTTCGGATTCCGCTTCGGCGTTGCGCGGGTCATCGTCCTGGCCGAGCATCTTCACGTAACCGCCCAAGGGCAAGCTGCCGATGCCGTATTCCGTTTCGCCAATCTGCATCTTCCAGAGCGCGCGGGGAATTTTCCATTTCGTGAAGGGGATGGGAATCTCTAAAAAGTCAAAGCCGACATAGAACTTTTCACACTTCACGCCGCACGCTTTCGCGACCAGAAAGTGCCCCAGCTCATGCACGAAAATGACAAAGCCCAGGCCGACTGCCACGTAGAGCAGGCTTTGCAAGGTTCCCAGAATTGGCATGATCCAAGCCATGAGCCCCGTGGGCTCCGCGGACGTCGCTGCCAGTAAGAATGAAAGATCCATCAGGCAATCCACCGTGAAACCTCCTCCCTGGCCCAACTATCCAGCCGCATTAATTGGCTGAGTGTGGGCGAGGGATCGTAGGAATGATTATCAATCACCGCGCGACAGGCTGGCACGATTTGCAGGAAACCCATTTCCCTACGCAGAAACCGAGCCACCGCCGCTTCGTTCGCCGCGTTGAGCACTGCCCCCGCGGTCCCGCCGACGCGGGCCACTTCCCGTCCCAAAGCCAGGGCGGGGAAGCGATCTTCGTCGGGCGGTTCAAACTCTAATTGCCAACTCGCACGCCAATCGAGCTTGCGGGCCGGCGAGGGTCGCCGCTCCGGCCAGGTCAAAGCATACTGAATCGGCAGCTTCATATCAGGCGGGCTGAGCTGAGCTAAGACCGACCCATCGTTGAATTCTACCAAAGAATGAACCACCGACTGGGGGTGGATCATCACTTCAATCTGTTCCGGAGGCAAGTCGAACAGCCAGCGAGCTTCGATGATTTCCAGGGCTTTGTTCATCATGGTCGCGGAATCGACCGTGATTTTGGGCCCCATCCGCCACGTGGGATGGGCCAAAGCCTGTTCCACCGTCACCTGCTGCATCTGTTCCTTGGACAATTGGCGGAAGGGTCCGCCGCTAGCCGTTAGAATGATACGCCGCAGATCCTCCCGACGACCGGCCGCCAAGGCTTGAAACACTGCACTATGTTCGCTATCGATGGGCAGAATCTTGGCGTTGCGGTTTGCCGCGAGCGGCATGACCAACGGGCCGGCCATGACGAGTGTCTCTTTATTGGCGAGGGCAACGGTCTTGCCGGCCTCGATCGCCGCCCAAGTTCCCGCCAGGCCCGCGCTCCCCACGATGGCCGCGACGACCACGTCCACTTCGGGGCTTTGCACCACTCGCTGCATCGAATCCGCAGCGCAAACTACCTCCGAGACGCCTTTTAGCACCGACCAATCGCACTTGGCGGCAGCTTGCGGATCGGTCGCGATCACCCACCGCGGACGAAATTCGAGCGCCTGCCGGCAAAGTTGCTCGGTATTCTGATGAGCGCTGAGGGCCACCACTCGCAGCCGGCCTTCGGAATGCCGCACCACTTCCAGCGTGCTCTGGCCGATGCTGCCGGTTGAACCGAGCAGGGCGATATTGCGGGGTGAAGGCATGGTTACGGTCCTGGGAG
>JAYTUF010000332.1:0-7962 GCA_043744755.1 Anatilimnocola sp. | reverse complement strand
AAGATCGCGCCGCCGGCTTGAATTTCGGAAATGCCGGGCTGCATCGAACAGAGGTGTATGGTGCCCGTGCCGCCGCAACTCACCAGATCGCACTGCAGGCCATGACTGCCAAGCAGCGTTTGTTGCGAGACGAGCAGCTCCAGCGCTTCCTGCACACGACGGGCTTTGTCGGCCTGATCTTCGACGGCCATCAAGTGCCCTTCGTAGCCCATGATACCGATGAGTTCCAATCCCGGCAGACGATCGACTTCTTGCGCGAGCTTGAGGGTCGCCTCGCCCGGCTGCGTGCCGACGCGGTTCAAGCCGATATCGACTTCCAAAATCGTCCGCACCCGCAGCCCTGCGGCGTGCATCGCTGCGCTGATGGGCTGGGCCTGCGCCAGTGAATCAACGGCGAGAATCGGATCGGCGATCTTCCGCAATTCGACCAGGCGAGCGACCTTCTGCGGCCCGACGAGCATATTGGCAATCAACAAGTCTTGAATGCCCGCTGCGCCAAACATCTCCGCTTCGCTCAGCTTCGCACACGTCAGGCCAATCGCGCCGGCATCGATCAACTTCTGCCCAATTACCGGCGACTTGTGACACTTGGCATGAGGCCGCCAATCGATATTCTGCAGCCGGCAGAGCGTGACGACATCGCGGACGTTCTCATCAAACGCATTCAGGTCGAGGCAGAGGGCGGGAGTATCAAGATCGTCGCGGGTCATGGGGGAGGGACCAGGAATCAGTGATCAGGGGTCAGGGAGTCAGGGAGTCAGGGAGGACATGCGGAACTAGAGACTAGAGGGTGCGGAGAAAAATTGCAAATTTCCGACTGCCCCGCTGCGTTGCCGGATTTGCAAACTTCTGCGGGTCCACGATACTCTCAGTTTCCCAGGCCCCTCAACCTCTGAACCCGCACCATGGATCTCACCTGGAAGCCCGGCCCTCTCAGCAGCGCGCTGCACGCGGCGGCAGCGCTCGCGCGGGGCCAGACTCTGGTCGATCCACTATTGCAGGCGGCGCTCGCGGAGCCGGCGGAGGCTTGGCAGCAGGAGATTGTGGCCGCGGGTTTGCCGGTGGCGGCGTTTCGTCGGGCGCTGGGCGGCTTTGCGACGCAGTTCGATTCGCCGCGGCAACTCGTCGAGCGGGCGGTTGTCAAAGTGCAAGGGAATGTGCTGAAAGGAGATTTGGCGATTGCCAAATTGACCGCGGTGCTGATCGCTGTCGTGCAAGCCTTTAACAAATGTTATCCCAATCCGGCCGAGACCCTGCGGCTGCGCGAACGTCCGTTACGCGAGCAATGGGAAGCCCGCGGCAACGGCCTGCTGCGGCAGATCGCGCTGCTGACCGACGAGCGGCTAATTGCTCCAGCGGCGACTGTGGTGCTCGTGCATCCCGCGCTCGGCGGCGGCGGCGAAGCGCACTTGCAGCAAAACGCCGTGACCATTGAAGCGGTGCTGACGAACCCTGATCCGCAACTTCCCGAACCGATCCGCCTCGCCTGGCTTCTCGCGCAACTGCAATGCGATTTGCCCGACTTCGCCGACCATGTGAACGCCCAGCGCCTGCCGCACGTGGCTGCGTTCGCCTTGCTTCCGGCAGTGTTGCAAGCCGCAGCCAATGTCGAACTGGGTGAGTTCTCGCCCGCGCAGATCACGCGCGCGATAACTGCGTGGCAACTGCCGAAGATGGCTGACCTGGACACGGCGACGCTCGTCAACGATTGGTGGCAGACGTATCTTGCAGACAGACCCGCCTGGCCGGTGGCGCTGACGGCGCTGGATCAGATGTTCGAGTGAAAAGGTAGCGTGCCACTGGCAAGGAAGTCGCGCGGACGAGGTCAATTTGGCAACAAGACGTCATCGCGACTGACGGCCAGTGCCGAGCCGCAACAGGGCGAACTATTTTGCTCCGAGCAATAACGGAGTCAAATTGCGGCACTTCCTGGCTAACGCGGCGGGCTACCTTGTGAAGGCGACGAGGGATGTTATCGCCCAAGCTGAACTGTTATGACAAGCTAATCAACCGGGAACTCATAGGCGGAGTTGAATCATGCGAATCGTCTCTTTGGTTTTCTTGCTTACACTTTCGATCAATTGTTTGGCGGCCGACGAGGAAAAGTTCACGCCGTTGTTCAATGGGAAGGATCTGACGGGCTGGAAGAACGTGAATGTCGCAGCCGATACGTTCACGGTGAAGGATGGCATTCTCGTCAGCACCGGCAAGCCGACAGGGACGATTCGCACCGACCGGATGTACGAAAACTTTGTGCTGGAGCTCGAATGGCGGCACATGAAAGCGGGCGGGAACGCGGGCGTCTTCATCTGGGGCGATCCGCTGACCGCCGTCGGCACGCCCTTTTCCCGCGGCATTGAAGTGCAAGTGCTGGATGGCCGCGAGACAGCCAGTTACACCAGCCACGGCGACGTCTTCAGCATTTGGGGCGCGACGATGAAGCCCGATCGGCCTCATCCGAATGGTTCGCAGCGCTGCCTGCCCAGCGAGAAGCGCTGCAAGCCTTCGCCCGAATGGAATCACTACCGCGTCGAGTGCAACAACGGCGTGCTCAAGCTGCATGTGAACGGCAAAGAAGTTTCCGGCGCGACCGAATGCAATCCGCGGAAGGGATATATCTGCCTGGAGTCGGAAGGTTCCGAGTGCCATTTCAAGAACATCAAGATTCGCGAGTTGCCATCGACCAATGCTCCCCAGGAAGCGACCGCCAATGAGGCCGAGGGGTTTATTCCGTTGCTCGCTGATCCTGAGTTGAGTGCTTGGAAGAAGGTGGCCGGCAACGAAGGGCACTGGAAGCTGAACGACTGGCAACTTCTCTACGACGGCCAAAGCGAAGCCAAAGAGCCGCTCGACAAGCACCTGTGGACCACGAAGGATTATGGCGATTTTGTGCTCGTCTGCGATTGGAGATTGCCGAATAAGCCGCAAAAAAAAGAATGGCCTTTAGTCCAGGCCAACGGTGAAGACGTACTCGATGACGCGGGCAAGCCGAAGCTGGTGACCGTTGACGACGCGGGGAACAGTGGCATCTTGCTGCGAGGTTACGAGCACGCCCAGGTCAACATCTGCTGCCGGCCGGTCGGCTCCGGCGAGATCACGGAGTTCCGTACCAACAAGAAATATTCCGCCGCCGTTCGTGCCGGCGTGACACCGAAGAAGCGAGTCGACAAACCCAACGGGCAATGGAACCGCTTTGTGATCACGATGCAAGGCGACCGGGTGAGCGTCGTGCTGAACGGCGAGCTGATCGTCGATAAAGCTCAGTTACCCGATGTGCCCACGAAAGGCCCGATTGGGTTGCAACATCATGACGAGGCAGTGCAGTTCGGGAATATCTTCGTGAGGGAATTGTAGCCTGTTGGAGTCCCGGCTTTAGCCGGTCTTGGCTCGCATGAATACCGGCTGAAGCCGGGACTCCAACTTTAGCCCGCCTGCCGGTTTGCGCGAGACGGTTTGGTGATCGCCCGCAGAGGGATGGTACCGGGGCCGGCGAGCGTTTCTAGCAGGGCGATGGTCCGATCGGCGGCCCCTTGTTGGTCGAGGACCAGTTGTTTCGACCGCTGACCTAACTCGGCTGCGAACTTGGGATTCTCCAAACAACGCTCGACAAACGCTTGCAACTCAGCGCCGTTCTTCACCACGTGTGCGGCCTCGCCTTGCAACAAGAGCTGCACAACGTCTTTGAAGTTCCAAGTATTGGGGCCGAACGAAACAGCAGCGCCATAGGCGGCCGGTTCGATCATGTTCTGCCCGCCGCGCCTGCCGAGGCTGCCGCCGACGAAGGCAATGCTGCTCGTGCCCCACCAGGCGCCAAGCTCGCCGACGACATCGATCAGCAGCACGCGCGCTTGGGGATTATGACCCGTAGCTTCAAGACGAGAACGCCGCTCCCAGCAGATGCCGCTGCGGTCGAGCAACTGGGCCACTTCCGCAAACCGCTCGGGATGCCGCGGCGTAATGAGCAGCCGCAAGTTGGGATGCTGTATTGATAGCTGGCGAAAGACATCCAGCGCGAGGGCTTCTTCTGGTGCTTGCGTGCTGCCGGCGAGAAAAATAGTGTCGCTAGACTGAATCCCCGCGAGCGCCGCAAGTTTGGTGGTAGCTGGGTTATTGCGATTCGTTTGCGCGCCGTCGAATTTGATCGAACCGGTGACGTGTACCCGTTTGTCATTCGCGCCGAGGGCAATGAACCGTTGCGCATACTCGGGCGTCTGCGCGGCGACGAGATCGAGCGCTTGCAGGGTGCTGTGAATCCAGCGTGCGATCCGCTGATAGCCCCGAAAGCTCTTGGCGCTCAGCCGGCCGTTGATCACGGCAACGCGTGCGCCTTTACAATGAGCGGCCGCGATCCAGTTGGGCCAGAGTTCCAGTTCCGCGAGGACGAGCAACGTCGGCCGATTGTGCCGCAGGGCGCGCGTCACTGCCCAGGTGAAGTCCAGCGGAGCATAAAAAATCATCCGCGGCGCGTAGCGCTGCTGCGCGAGCGCGTAGCCAGTTTGCGTCGTCGTGCTGATCACGATTTCCCAATCGGGATGGGCCTGTTCCCAGCGAGCGATCAGCGGCTCGAGCAGATTCACTTCACCCACGCTCACCGCATGCAGCCATAAGCAGGGCTTGCGCGAGCGGCGGACGGGCACGCGGCCCCACAACTTCTGGCTCCAGCCGTCGCGATACTTGCCGTGCCGCAGGCGGCACCAGAGCAGCCAGGGGGAGGCGACTAGGAGCAGCAAGACGTAGGCGATGTTGAGCAGATAGGCCATGCGCGAATCCTTCCGCGATCATTACTTCGTGGCAAGTGCCAGGGCAAAGTCGATTCCGCTTCAGGCCCCTCACCCCGGCCCTCTCCCCGTCATTCCGTCGAGTACCACGAGTACCGAGGAGAGGGAGTAAGCAATTCAATTACACGATGGCTCCGCCGCCTGAGCGCATGTGGCAGTTCTTGTACTTCTTACCGCTGCCGCAGGGGCAGGGGTCATTCCGGCCCACGCGCTGGCTGCGGTTGCGGATCGGTTCGGGACGGGTATCGGGCTGATTCGACGAATTGGTCTGATCTTGGGAATCTTGCAATGAGTCATCGGCGCCGGGAAGTGAATCGTGCCGGGCGCTCGTTTCGCGGAACGTACTGCGGACGAAGTCTTCGTTGAGTTGTTCGACTTTGAAGACGAGTTCGGTGACGCGGTCGTCGAGCGATTGCCACATCTGCTCGAACATTTTCATCCCCTCGCGCTTGTACTCGACTTTGGGATCAACCTGGGCATAGCCCATCAAGCCGACGGAACTGCGCAGGCGGTCCATCATCAACAGGTGGTCTTTCCACATGCTATCGACCAGTTGCAGCAGCACCGAGCGCTCCATCTTGCGCATCTCGGGGCGGAACTTGTCTTCGACATCGATCAGCAGTTCGTGTTCGAGTTCCTCGCGGTCGAAGTCGGCCATCTGCTGGGCGGTGAGATCGGACGCGAGCGTTTCCTTCGCCCAGGTCGCCAGGCTCTCAAACCGGCTGGCGTCGTCGTCGTTCTGGGAGTGATCGACTTCGGCCACGCGGCGCTTCACTTCGGCGATGGCCTGCTCAGCCTGCTGCTGCGTGCGCTGGCTGATGGGCAACATCAGTTGCAGCATCTCGGCCTGCGTCTTGTTGCGCAGGTCATCGAGTTCCAGCGAAGACGAGAACCGCTCGCGGGCCCAATTGATCAGAGCCTCGCGATTGAGCTGCCCCTTCTCGCCGCCGCCGGAGCGATAGATGCCGGCCATGATCGGGTACTCGGCCTCTTTGCGGTCATACGAGGCCAGCGCCTGATCGGTGACGTGCTTCTTGAGCGCCGCGACATCAAGCTTCTTGATGTCATCGAGATCGAGTGCCAAACCGAACTTGGCATGCGCCCAGGCCACGACGGTGCGATAGCCAAAATCCTCTTCGAGAAACGGCTTGCCTTCTTCCAGATCGACCTTCTTGATCTGCGCGTGAGCCAGTTCCATCAGGTGTTCGGCAACGTGATCGCGACCGACCTTTTTCAGGTCCTTGTCGCGCAGATTCAGACCCCACCGAGTGTTGGCCATCTTGGCCATCGATTCCCAGTTCCATTCTTCTTCGTCGGTTCCTTCGGGCAGGTTTTCATCGAGGCCATCCTGCACATGCGTTTCGGCGGAGCGGCGGGCTTCACCCAGGGCATATTCTTCCGCGGCGGGAAATTCCATGCCGAGAAAATCACGACCTTCAAACGTCGAACTGAGTCGCGTGGCGGCAAAGGCGGCGAAGACGCTGGGGCCATAGTCGCGTTTGAGGAAGACTTCGAGATTCTGATTCACTTGCTTGCGAACCATTTCCAGAATCAGGTCGCGGCAGTTCTCCCCATCGAGAATGTTCTGGCGGAAGCGATAGACCCGCTTGCGTTGCTCGTCCATCACCTCGTCGTATTCGAGCAGGTTCTTGCGGATTTCAAAGTTCCGCTCTTCCATCTTCTTCTGCACGGCCGAAATCCGGCGGCTGACCATCGGATGTTCGATCCGCTCGCCCTCTTTCATGCCCAGCCAATCGAGGACCGACTTGACCCACTGGCCGGCGAAGATCCGCATCAGGTCGTCTTCGAGCGAAAGGAAAAACCGGCTGCTGCCGGGATCGCCTTGCCGACCGCAACGGCCGCGGAGCTGCAAATCGATGCGGCGGGCTTCGTGTCGCTCGGTGCCAATGACGTACAAGCCGCCCAGTTCCTTGACCTTCAGCCCTTCGGGCTTCATCTGCTCTTTTTCTTCGATCTCGCGGACGAGCCCGTCCCATTCCGCGTGCGGCACATCGAGTCGCGTGGGATACTTGTCTTGCAACTGCGCCCAGGCCATCGTTTCGGCATTGCCGCCGAGGACAATATCCGTACCGCGGCCGGCCATGTTCGTGGCGATGGTCACGGCGCCCAGGCGGCCCGCCTGCGCGACAATCTCGGCTTCGCGCTTGTGATGCTTGGCATTCAGCACCTCGTGCTTCACGCCCCGCCTCTCAAGCATGGCGGCGATCCGCTCGCTCTTCTCGATCGAAACGGTGCCGATCAGCACCGGCCGGCCCCGATATTCCAAATGATCGATCTTCGCGTGTTCGATGGTCTCGACTTCACGCGTCTCTTTGGGCTGAAACTGAATCGACTGATCGGTTTCCTTGAGAATCAAGCCCGTCAATTCCTCGCCCGATTTGAGCATGACCGTGTCGTACTTATGCACGCGCTCGATATCGTCGGCGACGGCGATGAACTTTTCCTTCTCGGTACGATAGATGGCATCGGGGAACTCAATCCGCCGCATGCCGCGGTTGGTGGGAACCGCAATCACGTCGAGCTTGTAGATCTTCCAGAACTCGGAAGCTTCGGTCATGGCCGTGCCGGTCATGCCGCACAGCTTGTTATAGAGCTTGAAGAAATTCTGCAGCGTGATGGTCGCCAGCGTTTGCGTTTCTTCCTTGATCTTGACCCCTTCCTTGGCTTCGACGGCCTGATGCAGACCATCGCTCCACTGCCGGCCGTCCATCAAGCGGCCGGTGAACTCGTCCACGATGATGACCTTGCCTTCTTTCACCACATACCGCACGTCGAGTTGATACAGGTAGTGGGCTTTGAGGGCGTTGTCGATCAGGTGGGGCCATTCCATGTTCCCCGCGGTGTAGAAGCTTTCCACGCCAGCCATGCGTTCTGCTTCGCGGACGCCATCGTCGGTGAGGTTGACCGAGTGGTCCTTTTCGTTGACGACGAAGTGCGTTTCCTTTTTCAATTGCCGCGCGATGCGATCGGCTTCGGCATACTTCGAGACGTTGTCGAAAGCGGGACCACTAATAATCAGCGGCGTGCGGGCTTCATCGACGAGGATGTTATCGACTTCGTCGATGATCGCGAAGTTGAGGTTCTTCTGCGACTGTTGCAAAGGCTTGGGATAGCGGTCGTCACCCCGGGCGGCGGGACGCATGTTGTCGCGCAGATAATCGAA
>JAYTUF010000331.1:0-2074 GCA_043744755.1 Anatilimnocola sp. | reverse complement strand
GGCGCGGACCAGACCTGATTTGATGGCCTGATGCATGGCGGCGAATGTCTTCTTCGCTACTGCTGCATCGACCTTGGGAACCTCACTGCCACAAGCGCCGTGAGCTAAACAACCCGCGCCGCGGACCATTTCCAAGTGCGAACCCGCGAGTTCATCGCGCGTATTGCCCACGAGATAGATCAAGTTGCCGGGCTGCTTCAAATCCATCGTCACGCATTGCCGCACATCGGCGACTTGGCCCAAGGCGCTGATGAGCAATGTCGGCGGGATTGAAATCGTCTTCCGCTCGCCATTCGCATCGAAACTGTATTCATTGTTAAGACTATCCTTGCCGCTGATGAAGGGCGTGCCGAGCGCGAGCGCGACATCGTGACAAGCGAGCGCCGCGCGGACAAGTTCCCCCAGCGTTTCCGGCCGGTCGGTGTAGCCCCAGCAGAAGTTATCGAGAATCGCGATTCGCGCCGGATCAGCGCCGACGGCCACGCAATTCCGCACCGCTTCGTCGATGGCGGAAGCAGCCATGTGATACGGATCGAACTCGCCCAGCCGCGGGTTCATGCCGCAGGCGACGACAATCCCCCGCCGCGAGCCGAGTACCGGCCGCAAGACCGCGGCGTCGCTAGGACCATCGTTGGCAGCGCCCGTCAGCGGCTTGATGACGCTGCCGCCTTGCACTTCATGATCGTATTGCCGAATCACCCACTCCTTGCTGGCGATGTTAAGCGAGCCGAGCAGTTTCAAAAGTATCTCGCCATGATCAAATTTCGCTGGCGTCGACCCAACGGAAGCAGATCGGGCGCGCGGCGTATAAACCGCCTGCCGTTCCACCTTCGGCCGGCCGTCATGCAAAAAGTGCATCGAGACTTCGCCCACGACTTGCTCGTGATACTTGAGCGTCAGGTTCCCCGTCGGCACGAATTTGCCTAGCACCACCGCTTCGACATTCTCGGCCGCGCACATGGCCTCAAATCGCGGCCAGTTCTGTTCCGGCACGCTGAAGACCATCCGCTCTTGCGCTTCGCTGATCCAGATTTCGGTGTAGGTCAAGCCGTCGTATTTCAGCGGCGCGCGATCGAGCCAGACTTCCGCGCCGATCTCGGCCCCCATCTCGCCGACGGCCGATGAGAAACCGCCCGCGCCGCAATCGGTCACGGCGGAGAACAGCCCTTCGTTGCGGGCTTGCAGCAGCACATCGAGCACCATCTTCTCGGTGATCGCATTGCCGATCTGCACCGCGCCGCCGGAGACCTTTTCGCTCTGGCTGGTCAGTTCGACGGAACTGAATGTGGCACCATGGATGCCGTCGCGGCCGGTGCGTCCGCCGATCGCGACGATGAAATCGCCGGGCTGTGTTTCCTTGGCGGCCTTATCGACCGGGATCAAACCGACGTTCCCGCAGAAGACCAGCGGATTGCCGACATACCGCTCGTCGAAATAGATGGCCCCATTGACCGTGGGAATGCCCATGCGGTTGCCATAATCGCGCACGCCGGAGACCACGCCCCGCATGATCCGCCGCGGATGGAGCACGCCCGGCGGCAGTTGCTCCGCGGGCATGTCAGGCGGGGCGAAACAGAAGACATCCGTGTTGCAAATCGGTTTCGCGCCGAGGCCCGTGCCGAGCGTATCGCGAATCACGCCCCCGACGCCCGTGTTCGCGCCGCCATACGGCTCGATAGCGCTGGGCCGGTTGTGCGTCTCAACTTTGAAGCAAATATGAAACTGCTCGTCAAACTGGATGATGCCGGCGTTGTCTTTGAAGACGCTGACGCACCAATCGTGCTCGCCCAGCGAAGCCCGTATCTTCTGCGTCGCCGCGAAGATCGTCTCCTTCAACATGTTGCCGAAGTGCCGATCGCCCCGCTCATCGCGGTAGTGTACTCGCCCGGCCAGCGTCTTATGGCTGCAATGCTCGCTCCAAGTTTGAGCGATGCTTTCCAGCTCAATATCGGTCGGCTCCCGCCCCAGTTCGTGATAGTGCTGCTGAATCGTCCGCAGCTCGACCAGCGTCAAGCTCAGCGTCCGTGCTTTGCTCAGCGCGACGAGGTTGTCCGCCGAGAGCTGACGAATGGGG
>JAYTUF010000330.1:0-7980 GCA_043744755.1 Anatilimnocola sp. | reverse complement strand
ATCCACCTGAAGTGGGGTGTCCATTAATCAAATGTGAGAATGTCGATTTTCTCGATGAATTCTCGCTGTAACCACTACTAAGAGGGGTGTGTTTCTGGACGGTTTTGGTAAGACCCGGCTCCGTATGGGCGGACTTACGACGTTCCGCTGGGTTCGATAACGTGGCCGCTGGCCTCTGCTTGAGTTTGCGAATTGAGAAGGCTAGGATGCCTCCTTCTCCGACGCGTGTTCGATTTCCATTTGATGCGAGAGACTTTCAATGGCACGGATTCCTGGTTGTTGATGAGCAGGTCGGGCGCGTCGCTGGCCGCGAGCAGCGCCTCGGCCCAGTGGCGGACCTGTGATTCGTTGCCGACATCGAGGGCAGCGAACTGATGTGGCGATGGAAACTGCTGCTGAAGCTGGGCCACGAGATCGGCCGAACGGCCGCAGCCGTACACAATGTGCCCCGCGTTTGCGAAGCGATCAAGCAACGCGCGACCCAAGCCGCGAGTGATGCCGGTTAAGACTATGCGACGCGGATGATTCGGTTTCATGCTGGTTCCTCGATCCCGCAACCAATTTCATTCTTCGACCACGAACCGCTGACCGTGTACTTCCACGACGTCCCCTTTTGCCAACTTCCGGCGGCGGCGGGTATCAACGGTGCCATTCACTTTCACTTCGCCCGCCTGGATCAGCAGCTTGGCCTGGCCGCCGGTCTCCGCGAGCGAGCTGCGCTTCAGAAAATGATCCAGCCGAAGTGGCTCACGGCTGAGCTGCTGTTCACTTTCGATCACAAGCAGGTTCCTCGGTTGGCTTCGATTCAAACCCGCCGCACTGAAGCACGGGCTGCGGCGGATATTTGGGATAGTGGCGATCCTGCTGAGACCGGCGGCACAACAGAAATGTCGAGCCGCGGCCGGTAACAACTTCTTGGCAATGGACACAGTTGTGGCAGAGGCTGGCAAGCATCGAGATTATTCAATGACGACGATCAAGTTAAGGTCTTTACAAGGATACCAAAAAGCCCGCGCACGCTGACGCCCTCCCACCCTCGCAGCCTCCCGCCCGTTGCTTGTCCCCGCCGCGCAAGGTATCAAAGGAACGCGACGAAACCTCTGTAAACTTCTGACTGCCCACCGGGGCGCGGAGCTGGGTGTGCCCGATTTGATGTTGCTCGCGAGCTTCAGTTGGCTGGATTACGGCGTGCTGCTCGTTTATTTCGCCGCGATGCTCGGCCTCGGTTTCTATTTCAGCGGCGCGCAGCAGACTACCGAGGACTACTTCCTCGGCGGGCGGTCCTTCAGTTGGTTCCCAATTGGCATGTCACTGATGGCTACGCTGATCTCGGCCATGTCATACACTGGCCTGCCGGGACAAGCCTATGACTATGGCCTCGTCGTGCTGATGCATCCGGTCAGTGTCTGGATCGCGCTGCCGATCATCGTGGGCGTGGTCGTGCCCATCTACCGCGGCCTGGCGCTCAACAGCGTCTATGAGTATTTGGAGCTGCGGTTTGATTCGCGGGTGCGCCTACTGGCCAGCGGACTGTTTGTGGTCTGGCGTCTGTTGTGGCTCGGCGGCGTGATTTATGCGCCTTGTAAATTACTGATCCTGGCAGCCGGCTGGAGCATTCCCGAATGGCGTGTGTTGGTGTTATTAGGAACCATCACCACGATCTACACCGTCATGGGCGGCATGAAAGCCGTCGTCTGGACCGATGTGATTCAGGGGATGATGATGCTCGCCGGCGTGGTGATTGTGATTATCGCCGTCTGGGTGCAGGTCGATGGCGGTCCGAGCCGCGTGAGTGAAGTGGCGTACGGACTCGGTCGCTTCAAGCTGGTGGATTTGAAGTTCGATTGGGGCAGTCGCTGGTCGCTGTGGGGAGCGTTGCCGCACTGGGTGCTGGCGATGCTTTCGTTTTATATCGCGGATCAAATCACCGCCCAGCGATTCCTGAGCGCGAAGAGCGTTGTCGCGGCGCGGAACTCCTTTTATCTGAACGCGCTGGCACTCACGTTTCTGTTGCCGGGGCTGGTGTACATCGGCATTTGTCTCCATACGTTTTATTACGACCATCCGCAGTTGATGCGGCCGGAGTGGGTCGCGAATGTCGATGGACAGACGCGGCTGCCAATCACGGCCAAGGCTACGCGGGACAAAACCAAGAAGCGCAGGAGCAGCGTGACCGGAGTTGAAGTTGATCCCACGGTGGGCCGGCCGCTGCTCGATTGGAAAAACAAGAATGATGCGATCACGCCGGAGAACGTGCACAATCTCGTCAAACAAGGGAAGCTGCTGGAACCGAATTCCAAAGAGCCTTTGACCGATGCCGATGAACTGATTGATCCCGATACCGGCGCGTTGCTCATCGAAAAACTCTGGATGCGGAAGCCACAGACGGGGATTGCACCGAATTCGCTCCGCCCGGAAATCGTACTTGATCGTCGTGCATCGGAAGAGATGTTGCCGCGGTTCATTTCGACGCGACTGGGGTGGGGCATCGCGGGGCTGATTGTCGCGGCGCTGTTGGCGGCGTCGATGTCATCGATCGATTCGGGATTGAATTCGATCTGCTCGCTGCTGATCATCGATCTGCATAGGCGGTACGGCGTCGGCCGGCAATGGCTGGCGGATCGATTGAAGAAGCCAGTCAGCGAGCTGAACGAAGCCGATGAATTGCGATTGGCTCAGCCGCTCACACTGGTGGTCGGCGTGGCGGCGACGATGGCTGCTTTAATCGTCGCCCAGATGGGGGACGTCTTTCAGATCATGGTGGCCGTGGCCAATACCTTCGGCGGACCGCTGCTGGCGATCTTTCTGCTGGGCATGTTCACACGCCGCTGCACGGCGGCGGGGGCCTACTGGTCGTTGATAGGCGGCACCCTATTCACGGTGCTGCTGATGCTCGTCAATCAATTTGAGTCGTTGCGGGCAATGCTCCCCTTCAACCTGAAGGTTCACGACATTTGGAACGTGACCTTCGGCACCGTCTTCACGCTGGTGCTGGGCTATGGGTTGAGTTTGTTTGTCGGCCGCCGCAAATCGAAGCTGGAGTTGAAAGGCCTCGTCGCCGGCTGCGGCACCTTAGGCGTGCGAGCCAGCGACGAAGAAATGACCATCATCAGCGGGCCCGAAGAGGCAACGCGGTGGAAGTGAATTCAACCTTATGGTCCGCCGGCCGCTCGCAAGCCACCTAATAAACCGCCCGCGTTTTGATGCATCTCGCCCGTCGCAGTAATGACCAGGCATTGCAGCGGCGCGAAATAGACAATCGTGCCGGGGCCGCCGTTGGTGTCCCAGAAATCGGGATTGATCGTGCGTTCGATCAAATCGACCAGGTCCTGGCCATTGTCGTCAATTTGCGAACGACCGCCGCGGGCCAGCAGAGCGCTCGGTCCGCCCAGCGTGCTGTCGAGCAGATTCAAACTAGCGGCCAGGCTATCACTGGCGGCGAGCAACTCAGGATCGGTCCCGATTTGCGGCGCTTTCAACTTGCGTTCGCGGGCGAGTTGATTTTTCAGATCGGCCTGAATGCGTTTGAGCCGCGCCCAAACCTGCACGCGGTAGCCCTTCATGGCTTCAGCATATTCGTGGCGTGGATCACGCAGCACTTCATGATGCAGCGCACACATCCGGCGGATGAGACCAGCCCGTTCGGCAACGTCCTTGGTCAGCGCTTCGCGCTTGAACAGATCACTCAGTTCGCTGTTGATCTCGTGGAATGGACGGCGAACCGCGGCGGGCGCTATCGCCGGATTCGATCCGCTGATTGGCGTCCCCTCTTCACCTGCTCCGCAAACGGCCACACAAACGGCAAGTAGCGACAGCATGTCTTGGATCTCCTCAGCAAGCGCCCCAGTTGCTCGCGGGGATTTAGGATACCGCGCCGCCGCCGCTGCGTCCATCGAGACGGCGCGGCGTTTGCGGCAATCCTGACTCAACCAGTTCACGTTCGAGATACTGGATCGGGAATTATTCTCTCCCGCCTCTCGCCGACCCACCATTCCAGGAGCCAACTCGATGAAGAAGCGGGACTTAGAGCAATATCGAAAGCAGCTGGTGAAAATCCGCGACCGCTTGCTGGGCGACGTGATGACGGTGACAGAGCAAGCCCGCCAGCCGAGTGGCGGTCAGGGTGAATCGGAATTGTCCAACGCGCCGCTGCACCTGGCCGACATGGGAACCGAGGAATATCTGCACGACCTGAACGCCACGCTCCTGGAGAACGAAGAGCAACTGACAGCCGACGTGCGGGCGGCACTGGCGCGCATTGAAGCCGGCACGTTCGGCGTCTGCGACAACTGCAATCAGGATATTGCCAATGTCCGACTGCAGGCGATGCCATTCGCCAAGCATTGCGTTGTTTGTGCCGAGGCCATTGATCGTAGTGAGCCGGTCAATCTGAATCGTGGCCGGCCGGCCAGCCCGCGCGATACCCTCGCGCCGGAAGGGGAGATGAGCGAGAATCACTCGCGCACGAATCAGCTGCCGTTAGCGGCAATTTCCTCGGATCAGGAAGACGAATTCTCGGAAGATACGCACGCCGCTGGGACGGCTGGCGGCGGAACCGCCGTCGGTGGACTGGCGGGGACCAACATCGGCAATGGTGATCCCGCGATTGCCGATTTGCAAGACGCCGCTGGGAGCGGCAACTTTGACCGGAACGACGCCCGCGATGACCACAGCCCAGCGCCGCACGCAGCTCGCAACGGCAGTGCCATCCGCGGCACGCCGAAGAACAAGCGTGCGAAATGAATGGAGGAAGTATTGACTAGCTCTTTGCCAAATCTTACTTTTTTGGTTGTATGAACCCAACCCCAAATCCAAGAGTTGACAAAGCACACTAGCTGTACTTCACCGTAAACGCCACCGCTTCCAGGTTCTCCGCGGCGGCGTCGAAAAACGTGCGCATGTTCTGGATGGCCAGCCACAGCTCCGCGAATTCCTTGTCGCCGCGGGACTTGGTGTACGAAGTCGGTAGCGCTTGAAACTTCTCGCGGACTCCCGCTTGTTTCAATTCATTCAACGTTTCCGAAACAAAGGCGACCATATCGGGGCGGATGAGGATGGCGCTATAGTCACTGCCGTGATGCAACTGCCGGCCGCCCAGCACCACGTGATTGCCCGGAAAGTCGCCACCACCCGGATCGAGTTCGCCGTCGGTCATGATCC
Source organism: Anatilimnocola sp. (assembly GCA_043744755.1). Classification (GTDB taxonomy): domain Bacteria; phylum Planctomycetota; class Planctomycetia; order Pirellulales; family Pirellulaceae; genus Anatilimnocola. The sequence continues at coordinate 2,820 of JAYTUF010000330.1, read as the reverse complement.
GGTGCAGCGGATCCCACACGCCGCCAATATCGAGAGCCCGGCCACTCTTCTTCATTTCAGCCGACGTCTTCAACTCCTCCATGAACGCGGCCAGCGGAACGTCTTCCTTGATGCCGAACAAACGCTTGGCATGTTCGCGGGCCAGCGCGAGGTAATAGCCTCGTCCTAACACGGCAGCACCTGTGATTGAAAGCGGAGACCTTTGATGTGCAGGAATAACATAGAGAGGTTTACCGCCAAAGATGATCGTCTGCAAAGGGGTGAGCGGGGCCGAGCAACTGAGGCTTGGGAAGGACCTTCAGAATCACGGCAGCCAGCCGCAGGTCGTCCTTGGATGTGATTTTCAAATTCATGGCCGAGCAAGGGACAATCGTAATCGGATGCGGCAGGCGCTCCACCAGTTGGGCATCATCGGTTGAACTTTCGATGCCGCGGCGGGCATAAGCATCGAGCAGCAATTGCCGGCGGAAGACCTGCGGCGTTTGTGCTTCCCACAGTGTCTCGCGGGGCGCTGACTCGCGAGGAACAGTGCCCTGGATGATCTTGTCGTCGCCCACTCGCTTGAGCGTGGCCGTCACCGGCGCAGCGAGTATCGCGGCACCAGTGTGGATCGCTTTCTCAAATACTCGATCGATCCACTCTTCCGCAATACACGGCCGGGCGGCATCGTGAACCGCGACGAAGTCGATATCAGGCCGCACCCGCGCCAGGGCTGCCTGAACTGAATCACTCCGCTCCGTTCCTCCGACGATGATTTCGATCCCCATCATCGCCGCGTTGCCGCCGAACTTTTCCTGAAAATCATCGAGGTCTTCTGACGAGATCACGATCAGGATCTGCTTCACGTCGCCGCGATTCGAGAACTTCTCCGCGGCGTGCATCCAGACGGGGCGGCCATCCAACGGAGCAAACGGCTTCTTATAAAAAGTATCGCTGAACCGGGTGCTCTTCCCCGCCGCAGGCAGAATGACCGCAAACGTAGCCACAGTTCAATTCCGCCCTGTTATTTGATGAAACATCGGGGCCGATCCAGATGAAGGGAGCAACTTCAAACACCGGGCGCATTCTTGTTCTTTTTGCGGAGGGAGTCAAGCTAGTTCGCATTGCTTCCTGCCTTACTCCCTCTTGTCGGTACTCCGGGGAGAGGGTCGGGGTGAGGGGCCGACCTGCAACAACGGCCACTCATGGTCCCGGGAATCAGCAAGAGGATCAGCAAACGAAGCCACATCATCGAGCCATGGTAATTCACCGCTCAGTAATTGAGTTCCCAGCGCAACTTCCATGACAATCTCTTCTCGATCCGGCCGGCCGCCACGCAGCAATCGCTTCAGTTGCAGACCGAGCAACCGAATCGCGGTTCGCTGCAATTCATCGACCGCTGACTTCAGCCCCGCATGCACAACGCAGTGAACTGTCAACGATTGAACCTGCCGACTTAGCTCCAGCATTTCGCCGGAGTGCAACGCTGGCTTGAGTATTTGTGACTGAATGGATTGCCATCCGTGAATACGCGAGTCTGGTAGAATCTGCTCCCCTTGTGCTTTGGCCTCCGCCGGTCGCTTCGCCAAAGCTTGGAACATCGCCAGGCCCAGCAAATCATTCTCTCCCTCATAAATGCACGGCGCCAAATAGTCATACGCCATATCCCCCGCCGCGTGACCCTGCAGAAAGAACCGCCCGCCATGCGTGGGCAAGGCCAAATCGAAGGCTGCGTGCTTGACCGCTTCGCTGGCGAAGACCTTGGCAATGATGCACTCGATCTCGCCACGGTAGCCGGCATCGAGCAACGTGCCGCACCACTTCGCGAGTGCATCGCAGCCAGCGATCAGCGCAGCAACTCGCGCGCAGCGAGCTTGAATCAACTCGAGCGAGGCGAGCGGCTTCCCTTGCACCTGGCGCTCGTTTGTCCAAGCAATCATCCCCGCCAAGATAACTCGCAAGTGTCCGGCGGCTAGCGCACAAAGGGCGGCACGGCCGCGGTTCAGACCATGAAACACAATCGCCCGGCCATCCTTGTTCTGAGGCGCAGAAAGGAGCGCATCGCTGGGAACGAAGAAGTCGCGGAGCTTCATCCCCTGGTTGATGGTGTGCTTCAGCGGATGCAACAGATTGGGAACGAGTTCAAAATGTTCGCCCTCGGTCGCAGGCAAATCAACGACGAACACGGCAAGCTGATCTTCTATCTTACAGAGCAAGCCAATCGTTCTGTTCGGCGCGAGATTCGTGATGAAGGCCTTCTGCCCCGAAACTCGCCAGCCGTCGACATCGCGAACTGCCGTGGTTTGAATCGCATGCAGGTCCGACCCGGCCGCCGGTTCAGTGGAAGCAAACGCCGAGAGTCGTGTACCCCGCGCGAGTGCCGGCAAGTAACGTTGCTTTTGAGCCGCCGTGCCAAACGTCTGCAGCGGATCGACCGCGCCGATGCAGCCATGCACGGCGGCGAGTCCAGCAAGCGGCGCATCAACGACCGCCGCCTCCGTGAGGAACGGCAGGAAGTGCCGCAGCGAGCAATCACTGCCGCCGTACTCGCGCTCGACGAGCAAACCCCAGTAACCTGCTTGACCCAGTTCGGCTAACACTTGCTCGCTGTGTTTATTGTCGGGCCCGCGCAAAGTTCCGGCCGCGCGATGCTTTCGCAAAACATCCAGCGATTGATTCATCATGAGCTGAACAGCCGCCGGCACTTCATCGTCGGCAACTCGAAACAACTCGGACGATTCCGCAGCGCCCTGTTCCCACAGCGCACGATAAACCGGGCTCTTGTTGGGTGCGTAATTCATCGTCGTCTTTCGCTCCGCGAAAGAACGTTCTTTCGCGGAG
>JAYTUF010000329.1:0-7992 GCA_043744755.1 Anatilimnocola sp. | reverse complement strand
GTTGTTTCTCGACCCGACGATGATGTATAGCTGCGCCTATTTCGAGCGCCCGGACATGACGCTCGAAGAGGCCCAACTGGCAAAGATCGATCTGGCGCTCGGCAAGTGCAACTTAAAACCCGGCAATCGCCTGCTGGAAGTGGGCTGCGGCTGGGGCGCGGTCTTGCAGCGGGCCGTGGAAAAATACGATGTGACGGCGGTGGGCCTGACGCTCAGCAAAGAGCAATACGAGTACGCGCGAGATAAGCTGGCCCATTTGGGCGATCGCGTTGAAGTGCGGCTGCAAGGTTGGGAAGAATTCGACGAGCCGATCGATCGCATCGTTTCCATCGGCGCGCTCGAGCACTTCCGCGAGGAACGCTATGAGGCGTTCTTCGAAAAGGCCTATCGGATGCTGCCGGCCCACACGCCGATGCTCATCCATTGCATCGTCTATCCTGAGACCGCTCACTTTGAAAAAATCGGTTTGAAGCTGACTTACGAGGAAGTCGTGTTTCTGAAGTTCCTCAGCAAAAACATCTTTCCGGGCGGACAATTGCGGCCACCCTCGGTCATTTGTCGCTATGCCGAAGCCGCCGGCTTTCGCACCACGCGCCTCCAATCGCTCCAGCCGCACTATGCCATCACGCTCGATCGCTGGGCGAAGAATCTAGAGGCCAATCGCGAGAGGGCGATTGAGCTGACTTCACAAGAGAATTACGACATGTACATGCACTATCTCACCGGCTGCGGCCGCTACTATCAAAGCGGCCACATCGACCTCGTGCAGCACAGCTTTTTCAAAAATTAGAGTAGAACGGCGAGCCGGATGCGTCGGCTGCTGATTATATTGCTCAATCAGCTGCGGGAGTTTTTCGATCAGGGATTCAGCCATGCGTCACCTACGGCGGGGTGGCACTGTCGAGGCTTGGCCTCGGTGGGGGCGCCACTGGCCAGGGCCAGTGCTGATGTGAGAGTTGGCCTGCCATTTTCGATTGGTGGCAAGGATTTTCTGGCAAGATGTCGTAGCTTGAACCATTGGTGATTCTGCAAGGGACTGATCGGCGGGGTGGTACGCCCGACGAGGCTGTTCTTTCCTGGGTGGCACGGGTTCTCCCATGTCCGCAGGCCATTTTCGAGCGAGTCAGTTGAGCGTCGCCGGGTGAAGTCGAGCCGTTCTGAGGTAGGGTCACGCCGCAGGTACTGGTAAATTCAGTTGAGTTCTGGCGGAGTTGGTGAGGTGCCTTACCCTCAGAATATCAGGAAGACACGGGTAGAACCCGTGCCACCCGACGCCGAAGCTGCCGGGAGACGCAGGGGAGTGAACCCGCGCGGCAAGCTCCGTCTGGTTAGCTGCCCTTGGTCAGGGCGGAGTACCGACCTGACCTACAACACTACAACACTGAGTACCGATGATATCAGTTATCGCATCCACTTTCGCCGCGCCCCAGCGTCCCGAAGTCCAATGCGGGCAACACTTTATCGACATAATATCATCAATTATTAACTATTTAGTTAACAACTATTATGAATTAAGGACAGGTCCATTTATTTGCCCCCCTTAGCCGCGAAGACCGCGGCGTTTTTCTCCTCGGCGATCCGCTCCTGTTCATTGGCCTGGGCGATTACTTTGTTGCCTGCTTCTCTGCACGGATAATTGAATTTGCTAGATTGGCGCGCACAGACCAAGTACCGCTATCACAACAGCTTTGAGAACTCCGAACCATCTTCTCTGGGACAACCCTCGAGCCCCATTCCATGTATCGCATCGTGCCAGTGCATTATTCCTCCTGGGTGCTTGTGTTTCCCTTTGTGGCGATAGGAATAGCGCTAGCCGCGAGTACGTTTATGGTTTGGGTGTTTTCGGCTCCCAAAGGGCAAAACGAATGGCTGTTTAACTATGCCGTCGCGTGTTTTTTCCTGGCCGCGATTTCACTCTTGGCCGGATTCGTTGGCCTAGGGATGTGTTACGAAGCCTATCGCTACGGTCGAGACGTCATCTTCGACGATCAATTGACGATGCACTATCCTTGGCCCTATCAAAGCCGTGTGTTCGCTTGGGACGAAATCATAGGCCTCGAAGTAATTGATGAACAGGTCGCGGTTGACGAGCCGGTCGGCTGGGTGCCGATCCCCTTGGGCGCGTTTGTCCCTGGGGCGGATGCAATGCTGTCGGTAGGTCTGTCTGAGCAACGTTTAGTGAACGTGCGCAAGTACCGCATTCGCCATAAGGATGGACGCGTTCTGGCCAATTTCCCGGGGACCACCGAGTTGTCGTTCAAGCTGGATCGCTGGTTTGGCCGTTACCACTTGCACCGATTGGTAAAGGCGTCTGGTGGTCAGATCACATGGAAAGGAGACGCGCCAAGTGAGATCAGTCTCCGCGGTTGCCAGTTTGCGGAGGGGCAATTCGACTTATTGAAGGAAAGCATGGCCAATGTCACTGGACTCGAAGAGTTGGATCTTTCTGGAACGAACTTAAACGATCCCGCGCTTGCCGGCCTGGATTCCGCTGAATATCTTTCCTTGAAGGCTATCCGAGCGCAGGGGAGCCGGATTTCTGCGACCGCCCTAACTCGCCTCAATGCCACGCTTAGCCAGCGCGGCACGAAGAGCATTTTTAACTTTGCGTGAATATATTCCTGTGGGTAGCCCCAGGCCCGCTGCTGCAGCCCGCCCGCGCTGTTAAGTCGTTTTTTGGCAATACGTTGCGAGCCTACGGGACGAATAAATCAAGCGTCAAAACTATCCCTCGCCCGCCTCGTGGGAATAAGATGAATGGCTGATCCCGAATCCCTTTCTAGCCAGTGGTTTCAGCCCTGCTGGCGTGAGTGACTTCTGCAACGGAGACCGGACGTTGGCGTTATCGATGACGCAGTTCAACGCGCTGGTCGATGAACATAGCCCCTCTTTGTATCGCATTGCCTATCGCATGATGGGTGATCGGCATGAGGCGGAGGATATGGTTCAAGAGACCTTCCGCTCAGCGTGGAAGAGCCGCGAGGCTTACCGCGAAGGGGTCGGGGACCGCGCTTGGCTGGCGTCGATCCTGCGGCGGCGGATTGTCGATCGTTGGCGGCGGAAAGCTCCCCCTCCCACCTTGGCGGGCGACCAACCTTTGGATGTTGGGGTGCCGGCCGCTGATCCGCTGGCTGGCGATTATACCGACGAGATGCAGTTTGCCTTGTCGCAGCTTCCCACCGAACTGCGCGAGACGTTGCTGCTGGTCGTCGTGGGTGAACTGACGCATCAAGAAGTGGCCGACCTGCTGGCGGTGCCGCTCGGAACCGTGTTGTCGCGGGTCAGCCGGGCAAGAAGGCGATTGCGGGATGTGTTGATTGCGGCGCGGACTTGAACCTGATTACGAAAGACCATGGACCAGATTCCTAACGACGAACGGCTCGATGCTCTGCTCCGCGATATCGCGGTGCCGCAGACGCTCGCTGCGCGGTTGCGGGAAATCACGGTCCCCTCGGACGACGATCTCGATCAACTGCTCTGCGGCGTGGCCATGCCTGAGCACTTGTCGATGCTCTTGCACGCGATTCCCGAAGACGAACTCCTCGATGCCCGGCTGCAGGAAGTTCATACGCCGTTCACACTGCGGGAACAGGTGCAGCTGATCACGCCGGAGCAACAGTGGCAGACGAGAGGCACCTGGCTCGCGCGACTGACCGTGGCCGCGGCTTTGTTCCTGGCCGTGTCGGCGACGTTCTTTACTTCGACGGCCGCGTATCTCACTTCGGTCTATCCGCCCGTGCCCGAACCGCAATGGGTGGTGCTGGCGGCGGCGCCTGAGACGTGGCAGGCTTCTCTGGAGAGCCCTGCCGTTGAAATTAATACGAGTGGTTATCCTGACCAATCGGATCCGTCGCCCGATAAGGCCTTGATTGCCGACCTTCCTCCGGTAGAAGCCGCGCTCTTGGAAAATTGGGATGAGACCTTCGCACCACCAACGACAAGCGGTCCCGTTGCCCAGTGGCAATCGCTGGTGAAGAGTGGCTTGCGGCCTTGGGAAGATGTCGTCCTGCTGCGGTGGGGCTTGCTCGGCGCTCCGCAATATTCGGAAGATGAAATGCCGGATCTGACTCGGGTCCGCTTGCAGCCTCGGTCGGGGTTGGAACTGCCGCAGGTTCGCGGCTATGACCGACGGTTCTGGCTGAAGGAAGGTATTTTTCCGCCCATCAGTCCGGCCGCCAATGCCAAGCTGCAACTGATCGAGATTCCGCTCAGTACCTCGACGGCCACGCTGGAGTTGGCCGCCGCGGCGCTGGCGAACGGCAAGATTCCCAACCGGGATGAAGTGCGGGTGGAGCATTTTCTGTCGAGTTTGGAATCGCGCTTTCCCGCGGCACCACGGGGGAAGTTGGCTGTGCATGTGCAAGGGAGTCCTTCGCCGTTCGGGGCCAGCGATGCTTACTTGCTGCAAGTGGGCGTGCAGGCGGGCAAGCTGCAGCGGCTCTCGAAGCAGCCGACGCACTTGGTCATTGCTCTCGATATTTCCGCCAGCATGGCCCGCGGCGGTCGGCTGGAGATGATTCGCCACGCGCTGAATCAGGCTCACCGGCAGCTCGCGCCGGGCGACGCCCTGTCGCTCGTTGCGTTTGAAGAGGCGGTAGTCTGCCGCGTGGAACACCTGTCAGCCGATCAAGGTGATGATTTGCGGCAACAGTTGCTGGAGCTTTTGCCCCGCGGCGGCACGAACCTGGCGGCCGGGTTGCAAACCGCGGCGTCGGTGGCGCTCACGGAACCCGCCTCCGAAACCGCCGGCAATTTTCGCACGCGGCTGGTGCTGATCACCGATAGCCGGTCGGCGATGCCGGACGATACTTCTGAGAAAATCTCGGAAGTGATGACCCACGCCGGCTTGGCCGGGATCGGCTTTGATGTGCTGGATGTCTCCGGACGGTCGCTGCCCGATCCGCTGCTGGAGGCACTGACGAAGGACTTGGGCGGTTCGTATCGCGCGATCGGCTCGCGGCAGCAGTTGTATTCATCGCTGGTTGAAAGCCTGGCGGGGCACAACCCGGCTGTCGCCAGCGAAGCGCAACTGCGGATTCGTTTCAATCCCCAAACGGTGGCCGCCTATCGGTTGCTGGGGCACGAGCCGAACCTGCTCGCGAGCGTGGTGCCGGCCGCGGTCGATGCGCAGTTGCTGCCGGAGGAATGCTCGGGGGCGTTGCTCGAAATCTGGTTCACGAGCAACCCTGGCTCGGCGCTGGGCGAGGTAGCGGTTAGTTGGAAAGATCCCGAGACGGGCGCGCGGCGGGAGCAAAAGACGCCGCTCAGCCGGCTGCAATTTGCCTCATCGTTTTCAGAAACTCCCGCTTCGCTGCAAACCGCGGCGGTAGCGGCCGAGATCGCCGAACAACTGCGCGGCTCGCGTGAAGCGCTGCGGCGGGAGAATCTGCTGGTCACGCAAGGTCGCAACACTGCCGGGACCATTCGCACGGTCATTCGTCCCTGGAGCCTGACGCTGCGGCAGGAACCCGATTTGAACCGCCTGCTAACGTTGCTCGATCAATTGGAAAAAACCCGCGGCAGGTAGCCGCTCGCGAATAAAATCTCACGCGGAGGACGAGTTTCTCTTAGAATCGGTTGAAGTTCAGGCTCGTTAACTATAATTTACGGATTGTTGCTCGCGCAATTTCGATCCAGCACATACCCAGACACGATACGCATCAGGCACCGTAAGGATTGAATGTCATGAATAGGCGCTGTTCCGGTTGGACGGTTGCAGGTTGGTTGTTCGCAGGCACGCTCGTTAGCCAACTCGCGGGCCAGGCCTGGCTTGGTTCCGCTGCGGCGGTTGAACCGGCGGCTGCGTTTCTCGATGGCTTGCGGGAACGCGGTTACTACGACGTGGCCATCGATTATCTCGATGCGGCCGCTAAGAATCCGGCCGTCCCGGTCGAATTCAAAACGACCATGCTCTATCAACGGGGCTTGACGCTCGTGCAAGGCGCCAAGGTGCAGCGCGATCCGGCGCTCCGCGAAAAGCAGCTCGATGAGGGGCAGCAAACGCTCGAAAAGTTCATCGCCTCGAATGGCCAGCACATTCTGGTGATTGCGGCCCGCAGTCAACTGGGTAACGTCGTCGTCGAGCGAGCTCGCTCGCGCATGAAGAAATCCGAGAAGGCAGCGGCGGCGGCTAAATTGACTCTGTTCACCGAAGCCCGCGGGTTTTATACGCAAGGGCTGAAAGTGTTCGAAGACCTGGGCGTCGAAATCGGCAACAAGCTGAAGGCCTATCCCGCCGTGATCGACGAAAAGAAAGAAGCGAAGAAGCATGAAGAGCGGGAACAGTTCCGCAAGGACTACCTACAAGCTCAGTTGCTCACCGCTGCCACCCGCGAGGAATTGGCGGAAACCTATCAGGCGGGTGTGAAGGATCGGGCCACGGCTTTAGAAGCGGCAGCCAAGGAATACGGCGAAATCTACGACAAGTATCGGACTCGCCTGGCCGGTTTGTACGCCCGCATGTATCAGGCCCGCTGCCTGCAAAAGTCAGGCAAGCACAAAGACGCCCTGGGCTATTTCAATGAATTGCTCGCCAATCCCGATAACCCGGAAGCCTTCCGCACGTTACGGGTGAAGGTCACGGAACTGGCGATCGATTCGTGGATCGATCAAAAGCTGTACCTGGAAGTGATCGATAAGACGAAGGAAAAGCGGCCGATGCAGCTCGTCGATTCCGCCCGACCGGCCGAAGACAAGAGCGAAGAGTTTATGAAAATGCGACTCGGCATTGCCAACGCGATGAAGCTGTATGCCGATGAACTCAAGGCCAAAGACGCCAAGGATCCGAACATCCGCAAGACGATGCAGGAAGGGGGCAAGCTGGTGAAGTATGTCGCCAGATTCCCGGGACAGCACCAGGACGCAGCCAAACGATTAGCTACCCTGTTCGGCCCCGTAATGGGTGATCCCGAAGCAAAGAATGAGCCCAAGAATTTCGTCGATGCTCGCAAGGCCGGCAAAGAAGCCATCGACGAAATGCAGGCCGCCAATCTGCTGGTGAAGGATTTGCCCGAGCGGATGAAGGCTCTCAAGGATCCGACTGAAAAGACCGCGATGCAGAAGCAGATTGAAGATGCCACGAAACAAGCGACCAAATCGAAGGACGATGCCGTTCACTACCTGCGGCTGGCGATGGGCTTTTCCGATGCCAACACGGATGTTGCGGAGGTGAACCTCGTTCGCTACCTGCTTTGCTACCTGGCCTATGCCAACACCAACTACTACGACGCTTCGGTGCTGGGCGAGTTCATCGCCAAGCGTTATCCCGAAAGCCAGGGCGCTCGCCAATGCGCGAAGATTGCCATGGCTTCGTACATCAAGCTCTATGGCGAGAAGGACCCGAAAAATCCCGATGACAAAAAGGATTTCGAGGCCCAGCAGATCATCGGCATTTGCAAGTACATCACCCAGAAGTGGCCCGATTCGCCCGAGTCGGCCGAAGCCATCCGCACGCTGATTCCGTTCATGATCAAAGAAAAGCGGCTGGCGGAAGCCCAGGCTTATCTCGATCAGATCCCCACGGATGCTCCCTCGCGCGGTGAGGTGGAATTGAAAATCGGTCAATCGCTGTGGGCCGCGTATCTCGAAGGTTCGAGGCAAGCCCGCAACTGGGAAAACGGCACCGAACTCAAGCCGCCCGAAGTAGACTTGATTGCCAAGAAGCTAGAGCTCGATCAACTCAAGGCCAAGGCCAAGAAGATCCTGATCGATGGTGTGACGCGGATGCAAGCTTCGGGCGAAGTGACCCCGATTGTGGTCACGGCCGTGCTGTCGCTGGCCCAGGTTTATGTCGATACCAACGAACCTGCCAAGGCTGCGACGCTGCTTGAAGATCCGAAGATTGGCACGCTGGTGCTGGTGCGGAAGAACGACGTCACGACTCAGCGGGAAGGCTTTCAAGAGGAGACCTACAAGACGGCGCTGCGGTCTTATATCTCGTCGCTGGCCACCGCGGGCGCGAGCGCCGGCGAAACCGTCACCAAGGCGAAGGGC
>JAYTUF010000328.1:0-7995 GCA_043744755.1 Anatilimnocola sp. | reverse complement strand
CCTTGAACAGCCAGTTTTCGGTGTTTATCGAAACTCCCTTCCGCGCGATCAACCCCGAAGTGAATGCGAATGCCAGCGGATTCTCGGATCTGAATGTTGGTTTCAAATACGCCTTGATTGCCTGCCCCGATGAGTACCTGACGGCACAACTCCGCATCTATACTCCGACCGGTCAAGCCAACTTGGGCTTGGGAACAGGCCACGTTTCGATCGAGCCCTCGATTCTGTACTTCCGTCGCTACAACCAATACTGGACGCTGCAGGCGGAGTTGCGGGATTGGATTCCGATTTCCGACTCGGTGACTCCCACCGGCGAGAATTTTGCCGGCAATGTGCTGCGATACGGCGTTGGCTTAGGCTATGACCTCTGGTCTTGCTGCGATGGCTGCACCACCAAACGCCTGACCCCGGTTGGCGAAATCGTCGGCTGGACAATTCTGGACGGCTTCGGTTTCGACGGCAACAACCCGGCCGCGGGAGCAATTGACCAGACAGGCGTCACCATCGTAAATGCCAAGCTCGGTGTTCGTTACACGATTAATCAGCATAGTTTGTATGCCGGTTACGGGCATGCACTTACCGACCAGTTCTGGTATCAGGATGTCTTGCGCATCGAATATCGCCAGGCCTTCTAATGCGGCTTTGCATCATTTTCCTGCTCGCCGTCGATCACAGTCGGTTTGGTGATCGGCGGCTCGACGGTAATTGAATCGTTGCCAATCAGCGCAACGATCACGATCCGGTCGAAACTGGCGTTCATCGCATCGCGGATGCGAGCGAATTGCTAGGCATTTGCTTTGATCAAAACCTGACTGGAGCTGGCTAGATTTCTGGAATCCCTTTTTTTGTACGGGTGCGTTTCCAGTTTTCGATGGCCACAGTGACCGCTAGCTTGATGCTTGTCAAACATAGCGTGAAACCGACGAGAACTTCCAGAGCAAAGCGGGCCTTGTTCCAACCAAGGGCTTGACCAGCTTGAACCGCTACCGCTCGCGCGAAAAGCGCCCGCAAATGCTGATATTCAAAAAAGGCCCAGCAAGGCCCCCATGTGACAACAAGTAACGTGGCCAGCATCCACAAGCCCGGTTCGGTTCGCCAATTACGAAAAGCGAAGCCGTAGATTCCAAGCGAAAACAACATGAATCCCGAGAGAACGCCCACGGACCAACCTTGGGGCAACACAAAGGGCTGGGACATCAGCGCGAGGCCGCCGACGAAAATCAGTCGGCGATTGTTAACGATCCAATCGATTTGAGATTCGGTCAGTGAAAACATGTGAGTTCCCCCCACTCACGCCGCGTCTTCTTCGGCAATTTCGAGATCATCCCCGGCCGCATCAGCGGCGATCGCAGCGCGGGCGGCGCGTTCTTGTGCGGCGGAACGTTCGACGGCTTCACGGCGGATTTCGCCGTCTTCGCTGACGTCTTCAAAGCGGACGGAGACGCGCTTGCTGACGCCGGATTCTTGCATCGTCACGCCGTAGAGCGTATTGCCGGCGGTCATGGTTTTTTTGCTGTGCGTGACGACGACGAAGCGGGTCCAGCCCAGAAAATCTTTCAGCACGTCGATGAACCGGCCGATGTTGGCTTAGTCGAAGGGAGCATCGACTTCGTCAAGAATGCAGAACGGGCTGGGGCGAAATTGGAAAATAGCGAGCAGCAGGGAGACAGCCGTGAGAGCCTTTTCGCCGCCGGAAAGGAGGCTGTTGTTGAACGATGGTTTGCCGGGAGGCGTGGCGATGATCTCGACGCCGCACTCGAGCACATCAACGCCCTCTTCGAGAATGATGTCGGCGTGGCCGCCGCCGAAAGCTTTGCGATAGAGGGCCTGAAAATTGATGCGGATCGCTTCCAGCGTATCGAGAAACAGGCGGCGGCTGTCGGCGTTGATCTTCACGATGATCCGCTCAAGCGCATGCTTGGCTTCGGTGAGATCTTTGTGTTGCCCCGAGATAGTGTTGAAGCGCGATTCGAGATCGTCGAGCTCATCGAGCGCGTCAAGATTCACGGCCCCGATCTGATTGATCTTCCGCCGCAGGGCTTCAATCTCGGCTTCCACCTCCACGCGGGCGAGTTCTTCTTCGGCAGAGGTCGCTTGCTCGGCGGCAGCAAGGTCGATGCTATAGTCTTCGCGCATCCGGTCGGCGAGCGTGGTTCGCTCCTGGCCAACTTGCGTGGCAGTGAGTTCCAACTGATGCAGTTGCTCGTCTAACTTGCGGACGTCTTTGCGAAGCGTTTGCAGCGACTCGGTCTGTTGCTGACGAGCCTGAATGGAAGCGTCTTGGGCCGTGCGTAATTCGCGGGCAACGAGTTCAAGGACTTGCTTTCGTTCGTGAAGTTCAGCGACGTTCAAAGAAACCGAGGCGACGGCTTGTTCGGCAGCGTGCTGACGATCGAGACAGGATTGCAATTGCTGCTGCACTTGCGAGAGAGCGCGGTCGCGATCGGCCTGATCGTCGGCGAACTGTGCCCGCCGGTGCTGCAAACCTTCCAACCGTTGTTCGCTGCGGGCGAGGGCCACGCGGGCGGTGGTCGCTTGTCGGGCTGCTTCCTGGCGGTCGAGTTCCAGCCGTTGCAACTGTTGTTGTTGTGCTTCGCCCGATTGCTGATAGGCATCAATGGCGGCCTTGTGCGCAGCGAGTTGCTTTTCGGACGACGCGATTTCGATTTGCGCCTGTTGTTGCTGACTCTGCAACAAGTCCCGCTGCTGTTCCCCTTTTATCCGGCCGCGCTCGTTCTGTTCCAACCGTTCTTGCAACTGCCCTTGGCGTTGCCGCTCCGCGGCGAGACCTGCGTTGGCCTGCGAGCGGGCAAGGACGAGTTTGCGAACATCTTCGTCCTGCGTTTCCACCAGGCTGCGGAGGTGGTCGGTTTCGCGCTGAGCATTGGTGATTTGCTCGTGAATGACGAGCAGATCGTCCTTGAACTGCCGCAATTGACTGCGGCGGGAAACGAGACTGGCGGCCGCGTGACGAGCGCCGGCGGTGACCGTGCCGTTGGCTGAAGCGATTTCTCCTTCGGGCGTTACAAAGTGGGAGTCTGCTGTGGCAATGCTCGCGAAACGCAAAGCGTCGGCCAGAGACTTCACCAACCAACTGCGGCCCAGCAACCGTTGCGCGAGATGTTTTGCGGTGCTGGAATAAGTGATGAGGCGATCTAAACGCGAGATAACCGCGGGATCGCTTTCCCACGATTGCTTTGGCAGGGAATTCGCTTCTGCCGATTCATTCACAAACTGCAAGGTCACGCGGCTGGCTGCGTGTTGAACTCGCTTGATGACCGCCGCTGCGTCAGCAGCGGAACCTTCCAACACAATATGCTGAGCCGCTTCGCCCAGCGCGGCATCGACCGCCGTCGCGTGTTGCAGTTCCGTTTGAATCAGGTCGGCCACGATGCCTTTCACCAGGGACCACGGCGGCGACGTGGCATCCTCAGCCGCTGCCAGAATTTCCCGCACTCCCGCGCCGAAGCCTTCAAAATTGCGTTCCAGTTCTTCGAGCACGGCAATGCGATCTTCGGTCGCATGATGCCGGCCGACGAGCTGGGCCACGTCGTGCGTTCGCGACGTATGCAGCCGGCGGTTGTCGGCTAGTTCGAGCTGCGCCGTTTCGAGTTGCTTGTGCTGAGCGTCGAGTTCCTGCTGAAACGTCTCTTCACGCTGACGAACTTGTTCGAGTTCGACCTCCAAAAGCTGCGCCGCAGCGAGCAACTCTTCGGCCTGACGACCAAGCATCTCAATCTGCGCGGCCGCTTGCTGCCAGACGGTTTGCCGACTGCTGAGTTGGGTTTGCACGGTGGCGGCGGACTGGACGTGACTCAGATAATCGCGGCGTGCGGCTTCGGTTTGAAGATGCAACTCGCGATGAGCGGCGGTCAGCGCCGCAGACTGCTGTTCGTGCGTCGTGACTTGTTCAGTGACGACGGCGTGTCCCAGTTCCGCGGCCCGCAGCTCGGCTTCCGTTTGTTGCAGGCGTTCGACCAGATCGCCGGCTCGCTCCTGCATCGCAGCCAGGTTCCGGCGGTGCTGTTCGGCTTCTTCACTTAGCTCTTGACCCCGCTGCCGTTGGTCACGGCTGGTCGCTTCTTGCAGCGAGATTTGTTCGCGATTGGCAGCCAGACGTTGATCGGCCGTCCGCATCTCTTCGGTGCGAACCAAGACGGCCGCATCGCATTCGAGAATCGTCGCTTCGAGTTTCTCAGCCGTCGCTGCCGCGGACTGCGTTTGCTCGCGGCGATCAAAAATCTCTTGCTCGATGCCACGGAGTTTTTCAGTCAGCCGTCGCCAATCGGTCAAGGCGACTTGCGTGCGCAGTTGTTGCAGCCGTTCGGTGTGTTCGCGATACCGCCGCGCCTTCACGGCCTGATTGCGAACCGTTTTCAAACGGTTTTCGACCTCTTCGACAATGTCCGTCAGTCGCAGCACATTCTGATCAACCCGTTCCAACCGCCGCTGGGCTTCAAGCTTCTTCGCTTTGAACCGGCTGATCCCCGCTGCCTCTTCAAAAATGGCGCGGCGATCTTTGGCGGACGCTTGCAGCAGCTTATCGACGCGGCCTTGCTCGATGATGCTATACGCATCGGCGCCGACGCCGGTGCCGCGGAACATGTCCTTGATGTCTTTCAGCCGCGCGGGCTGGCGATTGATCAGATACTCGCCCTCGCCGCCGCGAAAGACTCGCCGCGTGATGTGTACTTCGGGGGCATCGATCGGCAAGCGGCGTTCGGTGTTATCAAAAATCAGCGTGGCTTCGGCCGTATTGAGCGGCCGCCGACCGGTAGCGCCGCCGGAGCCTTTGAAGATGACGTCGGCCATGTCCTTGCCGCGGAGGCTCTTGGCCGATTGTTCGCCGAGGACCCATTTGACGGCATCGACGACGTTGCTTTTGCCAGAGCCATTAGGCCCGACAACCACGGTGATGCCGGCGGGAAACTCAAAGCGCGTGCGGTCGGCGAAACTTTTGAAGCCGAATAATTCCAGCGCTTTGAGCATGAGAATCGCAAACTGAAAACTGAATGAAGGTGGGCGATTGCCGTCCTTACCACGGCTTTAGTTTATCCAATATCCCGTTGTTTTTCTTGAGATATTCCGGGGCAATGTAAGTTTCGGTCACATCTCGTTCGCGATCGGATTGGCGTTGCTGGTTCAAGGGATCGGCGAATAACTCAGGTTCCGGAGTTGCCACGGAGCCGGTGGGAAGCGACTGTCCGGCCTCCTCATCGCCAGCGACGAGTTCGGCCGGCGGTTGATCGCCGGGATCGGTTTCGGCCGCATCGCGATAATATTGGCGGTCCGCCTTCGGCAAGGCTTCGACGGCAAACTTGGCCGAGAGAAGTCCTTGCTTGTGGGCGGACATCAGCATCATCACCACGTCGGCATAGCTCGCGCCCATCTTCACCACGGTGCGAATCACCTGGTCCAGCGTGGCCGGGCAAGTCTCCGTTGCATCTTCTTCCTCGGGTTTGAACCGCGAAACTTTGATCTGTCCATCGGGCAAACCCTTCAGCAGCAAATACTTTCCGGCGTACAAGAACTGCGGCGGACGAATGGGCTGCTCGTCGCCGAAGATCACCACTTCCGGCTGCTTGCTGCGGGTGACATGGATCAGCGGCTCGGTGTTAGTGCTGACCAGGTGGTAATAAAACTTGCCGGCGAGCAGTTCGCCCTTGGTGGCCGGATCGGCGGAATTGTGCAAGCGCAGGGCGCGGAAGGCGCCGTAACGGGTTTCGGCGCTCACCACATGCAGCAGATTGCTAAGCGCATCGTAAGCCGCGGGATGATTCATCGAAGCAAGCGCCGTGAGCGCGTGCCAGCGAAAGGCGGAAGAATCACGCGCGGCGACCTCAAGCGGCGGCGCGGCTTCGGCTTCGTCGAGATAGGCGAGGGCTTCGGCCGCATAGAAGCGAACTTCAGGATCACTGTTCTGCAAACCGGCGCGGAGCGGTTCGACCGCTTCTTTGCCAATCGCTTCGAGCTGCACCGCGGCCAGAGGGGCGGCCGATGGCTCTTGCAATTTGCGGGCGAGCGTTTGCAATCGCTCGGTCTTGGCGACGGGCGATTCCTGCAGAATGATGTTCCGCACCACGCGGATGTAACGCCCCAGATTGTATTTGTAGCGCGGCGCAATGCTCAGCTCTAAGAAGTTATCGCGCATCGGCTTGGCGACGCCCTTCTTCTGTCCCTTCTCCATCGTGTGAAAGCGGCTGTTGATGGCCTTGCCAATCAGCGTGCTGATGCGGATCGAAGCATCTTCGCGGCGGAGCATCAGCCCCAGTTTTCGCGATTCGAGTGCCCGGCCGCCGCCCAGCACGCGGCCGCGGATCAAGCTCACTTTGTCTTCTTCGCCGCTGAGGACTGCGTTGACGAGCACATTTCCTTGGCCATAGCCATCGACATCGCCGGACCGAATCACGCCTCCCAGCACTTCCAGCCGGCGCATTCGCGAGCCCATCAGCCAGCCGCCGTAGAGGCTCGTCGTTTCACTGTTCTTGGGGACTTGGACCTCGAGATCAAAGGTGTCTCCCTTCTGCACGCCGGGAGGCAAGTAACCGCGGACGATGACCATCGCCGTGGTTGGGGAGGCCAGAAGCTTGTCGGCTTTTTGAACCTCGTGCGATTGTATCTCCGCGATCAAGATTTGCCGCTGTTCACTGGGAGGCGGATCACTGCCCGTGTTATCGAGTGAATTGACCAGCCCGATCGATTCGACCTTGACCCAGTTCAGACCCGACGGCCGCGTGAAATCGCCGACCAGGCGGCGCTCTTTCACTTCTTCGACGGGCAACTCAAGCTCGGGCGATTGGCCGCGAAAAAGCGGATTCGCGCAGCCGGTAAGCGCACCCAGGCCCAAGCTCCCGAGGCTGGCCAGGAACAAGCGCCGGTTACAAAGTAGTTTGCGAGCAGTGTGCGGCGTCATGCCGACCCTCTCCAGCTAGCTGGTGTACGGACGCGCATCGTGCGCGCAAGTGGAAACGAGACTTCTCGAATAGGTGGCGGACGGTACAATCTGTGGTTCCCAAGGTCAAGAGCGATCAGGACTCACAGGGGGTGTCCACGAAAGGCTGAAAAATGATCGGTGCCGTTGCGGGAGATGTCATTGGCAGCGTCCATGAAGGAGCGGGAACCAAGTCCAAGGACTTTCCGCTGTTTGAGGAATACAGTCGATTCACGGACGACACCGTACTGACCGTCGCCGTGGCCCAGCAATTGTTGGCTGGCGGCGCGAGTGCTGGCGGTGGATACACGCTTCGGCTTCAGGAGTTCTTTCATCTCTATCCGCAAGCGGGCTTCGGCGGCAGTTTCATCGGCTGGGCACTCGATCGGCGCCGCGAGCCGTACAACAGTTGGGGAAATGGCTCCGCGATGCGCGTCAGCCCCGTCGGTTGGGCGTTCGACGATCTGGAGCAAGTGCTGGCCGAAGCGCAGCGTTCCGCGGAAGTCACGCACAATCATCCTGAAGGAATCCGCGGAGCCCAGGCAACCGCTGCGGCGATCTTTCTCGCACGCAAGGGAAACTCCAAAGTGGCGATTAAAGAGTATGTCGAGAACCAGTTCGGATACGACCTGAATCCGCGGCTGGACGATATTCGCGAGCGTTACTGCTTCGATGTTTCCTGCCAAGGCTCGGTGCCGCAATCGATAATTTCCTTCCTCGAATCGGTCGATTACGAAGACGCGATCCGCAACGCCATTTCCCTCGGCGGCGATGCCGACACCATGGCCTGCATCGCCGGCGGCATTGCGGAAGCTTTTTACGGCGGCGTACCCGAGGAGATTATCGAGGGAACAATGAGCCGGCTGGATGACAGGCTAAGGCGGGTAGTGCGGGAGTTTCGGGAGCGGTTTGTGATGAAGTGAAAGGAATTCGGCACAACTTCGCTATGTCGATGAGTTCACTCCTGACCTTTTTTTCGCATTTGCTTGCGCTGATTCGCCTCGATCTTCTTGATGCTCTCGGCGCTGGGCAGGCTCTCTGGCATTGTTCCCCCCAACTCTTCG
>JAYTUF010000327.1:0-2080 GCA_043744755.1 Anatilimnocola sp. | reverse complement strand
ACGGGCGGGAACGGGGTCATTTTGGCTTTGCCGACGGGGAAGACGTCGCCGTTGGTGGTGAACCAATCGGGCTTCTTCTTGGTGTTCTTTTCGTATTGCTCGGCGTAGCCATGATCGAGCACTTGCACTTCAATCCCCTGCGGCAGCGCGCCCGGCTTGAGGCCTTCCAATGATTCGGGAATCGTCCAGACGAAAATGCCGCTGTTGCCGGCACTCTTCAAATGCCGCCACTCGGCGACCAGTTCAAAATTTTTGTACTGCTTCTCCGTGCGAATCACGCCAGTCGGCTTGCCCGTGCAACTGGCCATGCCGTCCTTCCAAGTCCACGTGTCGTCCGCGCAGTTGACGTTTTTGAAATCCTTCTCGCCCAGTGCGACCCAGCCGGGGCCTTTGCCGTCGATGAGCGACTTGGGAGCAGCCTCTTGGGCCGAGACGACGCTCGAGAACATGGAACAGTTAGTGAAGCACAGCAACGCCAACCAAGCGCGTGACGACATGGGAAATAATCCTGGCGGAAAAGAAAGGAGCAAGCAGAACAGCCCCGATGATAGGCGTTGCGCTGAATCGAGAAAAGAATGGCTGCCGTGATTCGCCAGCCCGTCGAATCGCTATTTCAGCGGCGCGATTAGACGGTATGATAGGGACAGGAAATTGACGAGGCGCGGCGGTTTGCCGAAACTCCGAACGAGAACTCTATGATCACCATTACGTTTCCCGACCGAGCGACCGAAAAGCGGGCGTTAGGATTTCTGCTCGGCCGTTTCTCGGGTCGCGTGCTGAAATCGGGCGAGCACATCGTTCCCGCAGCCGCCCTCGAAGCCCTGGCAGATCAAGGCATTCCGTTCACCGTGCAAGATCAGAAATAGGGTAGGAATAAGCCGCAATTGCAGGTCAGCACTGGCCGTCAGTCGCGGTCGCATCCAATAGCCGAAGACGCTGACTGGCGCGACCTCCTTGCCAGTGGCACGCTGCGGGCGGTAACTAGCGCTGTATTCCCGGCATCCCCGCGAGCGCTTGCTGCCGCGAAGCCAGTGCCCATTGCACTTGCAGCGAGGGGATGTGCGCCGGGTTGAGTTGCAGCGCACCCTTGTTGGCCAGCGTGGCGTTCGCCAGGTCCCCGGCGAGCAACCGCGTCTGAGCGAGCTCGTGGAATGTTTCCACGGAAGGCTCGGCCTGGGCCGCGACGGCGAGACATTCCGCGGCGTCGTGATGACGGCCCAGATCTCGCAAGACCAAGCCTTGCCGGCACATCACATCCGCGGGAACCGAGCCCGGGGGATATTGATCGGCCAGCGATTGTAGCGTGGCTAGGGCGCGTTGCGGGCGATTGGTTTGGCGGTAGATTTCCGCGAGCGAAAGTTGCACGTCGGGAAAATGCGGCTCGAAACTGAGCGTTCGATGATAGGCCGCGAGGGCTTCTTCTCGCTGCCCGCTGGCGTGATAGACGTTCGCTCGCAAGGCCCAAGCACTCGCCAGTTGCTTGTTCGCCGCAATCGCTCGATCAGCCTGGCGAGCCGCGGCGGGGAGGTTGTTCTGCGTTAGATACATCTGCCCGAGCTGCACCACTCGGTCGGGGTCATCGCCGGAAAGCTTAACCGCCTCGACCATGTGCGTCACGGCTTGCTCCTGCGAGCCGCGCTGCCAGAGCGATTCCGCATAGCCACATCGGGCCCGTTCATCCTTGGGCGACCGCTGCACCGCTTCGGCAAAGTAGGACTCGGCCTTGGCCCATTGCCCCTTCTGCTGGGCATCTTTGCCTTGCAGCGAGAGCTGCCGCGTGAGGGTAATCGTTTCGTCCGATTCCTTCTTGCAGCGAAACGTGCGGCAGCCGGTGCCCAGAGCCACGACGATCAACAGGCAGCACCATCGCCAACCAGGATGCTGGCGCAAGCGCATGCTCGGTTGTGTTGACTGGGGCATCCGTGCCTACCTGCAACGAAGAAAATCGAAACGAACCGCCGGCTATCGATCCCATCGGCCGGCCGCGGTCATTCCTTGAGCGCGAACCGATCGAGTTGGGAGAAATAGCAAATAGTGGCCGGTGAAACAAGCAGAACAGCAAACTTGGCAGGCTTTCGAA
>JAYTUF010000326.1:0-2083 GCA_043744755.1 Anatilimnocola sp. | reverse complement strand
GTCCGCAAAGAAATCTGGGCTGCTGTGTTGGCTTATAATCTCATCCGCCAGACGATGCTGCAGGCGGCGCTGCGGGCCGATCTCTCGCCGCGCGACTTGAGCTTCACCCACGCACTGCAAACGGGTGCATTCCCGTTTTGCGGCCGCTTTGCGGCGGGCATTTTCAAGGAATGACTGCCGCAAAGCAGACGTGACGACGTCCACCGGGTATCCTGCGAAGTTGGAAGTTATCCAAGGATGGTTCACTTCGCAGGGAGGCGCTTGTCATGGGAGACTGTCGCGTGGACGGATCGGATACACCGTGCGTTCAATCGCCGGAAGAAATGGCGGGTCGGTTTCAGGCCGAGTTGATGACGACCTTGCCGGCATGGAAGCAGCGGTTGGGGGAGAATCCCGACCAGATGTTGGAACTCGAGCAAGAGATCCACGCGGCGTTTTCGCGAGGGGCTGATCTGCTCGTTGCGGGCCTGGTGGCCGTGGTGACGAAAGCGCCTCAATTCACAGACGCCTGCGAACAGACACGGCGCGACGCAGCAGTGCCGCTCTGCCGCGGCCGGCCGCGGCAGATTCAGGTACGGTTGCTCGGCGGTCTGATCATGTGGGTCACGTCGTTGTATTGTGCTCCCCGTAAAGGCTGGTTTAGTCGAACGAAGGAAAAGACTCCGGGGATGTACGTCGAGCTGGCACAGTTCGGTTTCGGCAAAGGTTGTACGCCGGGTTTGCAGAGCAAGGTGGCACGGCAAGCGGCGCTCTGTCCCTCGTTGCAGTTCGCGCAACAGGAATTGGAACGCAACGGCGTGAAGCTGGATGTGAAGGCCGTCCGGCGGACCACCAACCAATGCGGGGAAGGTCTGCTGTGCCTGCGGACGCAGGAATTGGAGTTGTGGCGTGAAGGGAAGTTGCCGGTCGGAACAGAGCTGGCGGGGAAACGGGTGTCGGTGCAGATCGACGGGGGACGCACACGAATTCGCGGTAAATTACGGGATGCAACACCGGTTCCAGAGGCCACGAACGCCGATGGCCTGCCGTGCCAGGACGCTCCGGGCCGATCGCAGAAGCAGCCTCGTAAGACATTCGACGCCGATTGGCGCGAACCGAAATTGCTGACGATCTTCGTGCATGACGACCGAGGGCGGATGGAGAAGAAATCGCAGGCGCTGGTGGATGGCACATTTCTGGGGCCGGATGCAGTGGCCGAGCTGGTTGCCATGCATTTGCATCGGATGGGGGCGGCGAAGGCCCTGAGCGTTACGTTTGCGGCCGATGGTGGGGTGTGGATTTGGGAGCGGATCCCGACGATCGTGCGATTGGCCAAACTGCCCAACGTGCCGATTTACGAAGTGTTGGACAACTGCCACGCGACGCATCATATTTCGTTGGCGCTCACGGCATTGGGATACGGGGAGAAGGAACGGCTGCCGGTGTATCGCGAATTCCGCACGCTGCTGCGGAACGGTCACTGGCGGCTGGTGGTGAATGACCTGACGGAATTGGCAGCCGAGGCATCCGACGACTCGCAGGTTTGGACGGAGATCGCCTACCTTCAGAAACACGGGGAAGCGGGGCGGCTAAAGTACCCGACATTCCGTAGCTTGGGTCTGCCGCTGGGCAGCGGCTCGATCGAGAGCAATATTCGTCGAGTGATCAATCTGCGATTGAAAGGCAACGCCATCTATTGGCTGGAGGAGAACGCAGAAGCGATGCTGCAAGTTCGCGCGTACGTCCTGACGAATCGCTGGGACAAACGGATGCGCGAACTTCGAAAGCTCAGATCCCGAGACGTTCGAACCGCTTGGCATTGGACACCCCGGGACATGACTTCAAAAGCTGAACGCGCCGCGACGACCTCGATATAACCCGCAAATTTCCGGGAAATATGGGTGCGCAGAATGGGAATGCACCCGCACTGAGGAGCAAGCCGACAAGCGGGATTGTAAGGCCGTGAGAACGAAATCTCAATGTAAGAAAGCCCTCGATGATGCGTACTCAAAGGACTTCGCCGACGCGTGTAAAAAGGCTGGATTCACTGTTGAGCTCAAATGCTCAGACAAGTGCGTCGACATAAACACATTCGCAAAGGGCC
>JAYTUF010000325.1:0-8008 GCA_043744755.1 Anatilimnocola sp. | reverse complement strand
TTGTTGTCCACGTTAAAAACCGCGTCGTCCACGGGCCGACGGAACGGCTGATTGCGAATCCAGGTGTTCCACCCCAGCCGTGGGCCGGGCGATTCGTCGCCACCCAACCGGCACCAAGGAACCTCGTGCCCCAGCAAGGTTGGCTGCACATCGTAATCGAAACCGCCCCGCACGTAGACACGGGTCAGTTGTGCCAGTTTGCGAAATGCTCCGCCCACCGGCAAGTAGTCTAAGAACCGCCGATAAGTAAGGGGACCCAGCCGCACGCGAAACTTCCCCTGAACCTCCCAGATTCGCGAGCCAACGACGGTATTCTGTCCCAGTCGGGGTACCGCTGTTGTCATGGGCTTGGTCAGCGTCGCCTTTTTCGTCTCGCCCGGCGCGATCACAGCCTCCCGCACCGGCAGGCAGGTGCGATACTCGGCCGGGAGTTGCAACCACTGACCGACGAACTGCAGAATCTGCACCGGCGTGCCAAAGTAGCCACTGAGGAGTTGCTCCAAGCCGAGTGCGCTGCGATGCGATTGCGAAAGCAGCCCCGCGTAATGTCGCAGCGTTTCGTCGGCAATGTTGAGCCGGCTGGCGAGCGCGCCGCGGACAATGTCTTTATATCTTTGCAGCGACGTGCCAAACCCGCCCAGATCGAGCAGGTTCTGCGAAACCTTATCGAGCCGTGGCCGATCTTCCAATACGAAGCCGCGGTGCTTTTGCGTTCCCTGATCCTTGCGAATCCGGCCGATGTGGACTGCCTGTTCATAGGCGAACCAGAACCGATACTTCTGGCCCGCTTCGTTGAACAGCATGATCAGACGGTGATTGAACAGATCAAGAAAGTCGCGCATCACATAGTCGCGCTTCTGCGTCCGCTCGATCACCTTCTCGGTGTAGTACCGCGGCAAGGCCCCCATCGAACCGGTCAGGCCCAGGAATGTGACCGTCATTTCCAGGCGACGTTTGACTTGATTGGGAAAGGCCCGCAAGTCATAGATCTCGCTCGTCGGGAACGAAAGCGATTGATGCGCCCGGAACCGCAACGGCAGCGACTCCAGGCCATCCAGATCGACCTGGCGATCGCGGAGCCGGAGCTGCGTGATCGCGTGCATGGCCGCGAAGAACTCAAAGCGGTAGATGGCTTCGCCGTACAGCGACATGCGCACGGAATAATCGGGCTTCTCCTGATTGGCGTCAGCGTCATTCGGATCGGCATCGGAGCCGGCTTTCGACACGCTGATCCACTGCGCTAGCTCAGCGTCAGATGGCCAGTTCTCGGTGCCCATTTTCGCTCCCAAAAGTCCCGCTGCTTGGATTTGGCAATCATCCGCGTGAAGGAATTGATCGTGGAATATTGCCCCAGGAAATGTTCGAGTACGCAGGCCAGCAAAAAGAAGCCGGTGCCGGGATATTTTTCGTCGTCAAACGTGACGGTGACGTCCAACCCGCGGCAAAAACCGCGGGTCTTGGCATCTTGAATCGGCGCCACGCTGCGTTCGCTGTTGATCGACGTGATGCCGTCGATCATCTGGGCGGTCGTTTGCGAGGCAGTGTAATCATACAAGCGGAGAATCTCGCGGAGGGCGGCGGCGCCATCGGAACCGCCGGTGATCGACAAATGATTGAGCGATAAGTGCGAAATCAGTCGCCAGCGATTAGTGACGTCGCGGAGCCGCAATGGCTTGGTCGGTTCCACCGGCGTGGTGATCCGCCGCACGGGCGATTGGCCCACGAGTTGAAAGCCCCAGGGATCGGAGCCGGACTTCTGCACGCTGGCCGGAATATCTCGATTGGTGCAGGTGGTCGTAATCAACAGCACTTCCGCCGGCGGCAGCGTGGGGTTGAAATCGAGATCGATGAGCGACATATAGACGTCAGTCCCCTGATCGTCGGCCTTGATCGACGGCACGCGATGATGGCACCAATAGGCCCGCTCGCCCGCGGATTCGCTATCGTGCTGAAACGAGAAGAACGGCTTGTAAGTGATGACTTCCTTCGATTCCGGATGAATGCTTTCGACTTCATCGATCGAATAGACTTCCATCGCCTGCTGCCGGCGGATATCGGGAAAAAGGGGATATTGCATCCGCGTCCGCGTCAGCCGGATCGGTTCGGCCGATTGCTTGAACAGGTTGACGATCGGCGTGCAGCCGAGACGAAAAGTATCACCCTTGATCCGCGTTTCCAGTTGCGGGGCGGGTTTGTTCAGAAACAGGACCACCTCAAATTGATCGACGGCCGGCAACTGCTTGAGCGCTTCCAACCCGGTCAAATCGAAGAACAGAAATTTGTGCGGAAAGGTAAAAAACTCGGTGAGCAATCGATAGCCGGGCAGCGACCTCGGGCCGTAAGGTAGTATTCCTTCTTCCGGACCGAAGCCCACGCTCTTGAGGCAGCTCGCGGGCAAGAAGGTGTAACTGTCCTTGGGATTCACGTTGGGAATGCGCAGCATCACGCTGACGACATGATTGAAAATGAGTTCATACAATTGATTCGTCGTCGGCGTATCACCGCTGAGAAAGAACCGCAGTCGTGTTAAGTCGAGTTTTTTGAGCGGATGCGCGCTGCGGGATTTGAACTCGATTCGCACCGCGGACTCCGCATCGCGCAAGCGGCGAGGATCGACGATATCGCTGATCTCGCGGCCGAAGGGCGCGCTTTCATATCGCGCGCGAGCAATTTCCAGCGGCCACAACTCGGCGTCCGCCGTCGTGCGAAAGCGGCAGGGGAGACCGTTGATCTCGCGGGAGAAAATTTCCGTACCGCGCTTGATGACGGGGCCCGTCGTCAGGTTGCCTTGGGCGGGATCGAGCTCTAGCTGCGCAATCGCCATGGAAGGAATGGGCGAGAGATAATGCGGGTAAAGAATGTTCAGCAGGGCATCGACCAGTTCCGGAAACTCGTCCTTGAGCTTCACCTGCACCCGCGCGCTGAGAAAGGCGAAGGCTTCGATCATCCGCTCGACGTGTGGATCCTGCGAAATGCCGGTGTCTTCGCTCAGCACCAATCGTCCGGCGATGCCCGGACGCTCGCCGGCAAATTCCTTCGCATATTGGCGGATGAACGCCAACTCGCTTTCGTACTCCCGCTCTAAACGAGTTGCCATACCGGACTAACCTTCTTCGCTCTACAAGGACGCCAGGGGTCGGGAGTCTTTGGCGAAAATCGATTTTCTATCATCGAAAGTTAACACTCGCCAAAGACTCCCGAAGATCGGATTTCTTCCTTAAGTTTGCTTCACTTTCCACTCGCCCGTGCCGCTTTCAATCACCGTATCAAACTCGACCGGCACCGGGTTCGGCTCGACCCGCAAGTTGGCTTTCACGGTCAGCCGCAAACTGCGATCCGAAGTGGAAGCTCCCGCCGTCGTCACTCGCACATTCGAGAGCCGCGGCTCGAACAAGCGAATCGCTTCTTCCACCGCCTGGCGGATGGAAGCCTGTTGATCCAGATTATCGGGGTTCGTATTGCAGATATCCGGCAGCCCGAAAGCAATCACCGATTGCCGCAGCTCCGCACCTTCTTCGATCGGTTCCGTCAATCCCTGCCGGCTGTTGAGCATCGATTGCAAATCGCGAAACACGTTCGATTGCAACTCGCTGAGCGACAACGACTGCGGATTCTGCGGCGTGGCCTCTTCGTTCGGCTTGATTTCAATCAGCCGATCGAAAACCGAAGCCAGCAGTCGTTGATTGCCAGGAACACGTGTCACGGTGGGCTTTGTAGTGAGGGAACGTAGCATGAAGCCTTTGCTTCGTGCGAGTCGGCAGATCGGAGCAACCTACTTCACCTGCAAACTATCCACCAGATCACGAAACGCCTTTTCATTTTCCTTGATGGTCGCTTTGGGCCCATAGAATTTGAGAAAGTAGTTGCCGGATTCTTTCGTCTGCACGATGGCCGCCAGCATCCGATAGTTCTCGCGCATCACCGGTTTGCCGCCGGCGAGCGGGCCCCCGGGGCTATCTTTGTAGGTGCCTGACAAATCCACCCATTGCACATCCTGGCCGCTGACTTTCAACTTCTCGATCTTGGCTTTGTCCTTAGTGTCACCACCGCCCGGTTGATCGAACTGAGCAATCCAGCGATCGATGTTCGCTTCCACGGTGCCACCCGCGCCCATCACGGTCATGCGGCCCGCGAGTTCGTCTCCCTTGGCGGCCGGCGCTTCGTATTCAACTTCAATGATCCGCGACTTCGGCGTTTTTTTCGCCCAGCCCGCGGGCGCTTTGAACTCCAGCTTCCCTTCGCCGACGGTAAACTTGCTGGCCTCTTGAGCCGGAGCCAGTGAAACTGCCAGGCAAGAAAATGCCATTGCCGCCGTCGTCAACATGCCGCTGCGCATACGATAGCCCTTGATTGATAGTGAGTTTTAGCCAGCCGACATTCTACGTGCCGGAGAACGCGCCGGAAAGGACAACCGCCAAAACACCGACCAGCAGCACGCAGACAATAGCGAGCACAACCAGCAATGCGGGCCCCATTCCGCCCGCCGGTTTCCGCGCCGTATGGTTTGCGGCGGCAGTGGGTTTGCCGGCTGTTGGTTGGACGGCAAACAACGCTGGCGCTGTTTTGCCTAACGACGGAAAAACTTCGGTCGCCGGCAGCCAGTCAATCCAGCCTTCTCGCCAGACGAGCGAATCCGAGGTGACTCGCCCTTCAGTCAACCACTTGCGCATCACCTCGCCGCGGGCTGGTCCGAATTGTCCGCCCGAAGGTGGCCGCACGAACCAGGTGGCCAGACTATCAGCCAGCGGATCGCCCGCCGCGGGAGGCGCTGCAATCGAGGGTGGAGCCGGCGGCATTGGCATGGACCGCGGCACCACTGCCGCGGGCATTGAATAGGGCGGTGGCATTGGAACCGGTATCGTCGTAGGCATCGCCGCCGGAATGGCAGTCGGCATCGCCAGTGGCGCATACCCACTCGCGGCCATGACGGGCATGGCCATCGTCGCTGGTCGAACCGGCGCTACTGAAGCCGCCGGTGTCATTGCCCCAGCGGATGGGCGTGAGACAGTTGGCGCCGCAGCCTTCATCTCCGGCCGCGGCTGGAGCAATGCATTCACCGGGCCTAGCTTCGCTTCATCAATGCCGCTCCCCAGGCCCGCTTCCGATTGCTGCGGGATGCGGAGCTTGATCCCGCAGTCGGGGCAGACCCCCTTCTTGCCAGCCAGGAACGCTTTCACGTTCAGCTTGTGGCCATTCGGACAATGAAAACGAATCCCCATGAAGAACGCCTGTTATCTCGAATGGTGCGCGCACCCCAGCCCCTACCCGCCGAACGGCTGGCAATTGGTATTATAGATGCCAACCACGCAAAAATGAAAACCTCTGGCCGGCCGAATCGGCAGAATGCGGACGGAACAATCGTTATGACCGAACATGAACCCGCTGACGACTCGCTGCCGGAAGGCCCGCTGGAACTGGCCATCTGCGGCGACCTGACCGAACGCGAAGCCGACCTCAGCGAAAAACTGCTCAGCATTCCGCCCGGCAGCGATTGCATTTTATATTTCAACTCGCCGGGCGGTGGCGCCTACGTTGCCTATGCCCTCGCCAGCCTGCTGATCCTCCGCGGCCTGAATGCCACGGGAATCGTCGTCGGCGAATGTTCGTCCGCTGCCCTCTGGCTGTTCGCCGCTTGTCGCCGCCGGCTCGTCACGCCGCATAGCGTACTACTCTTTCATCCCATGAAATGGCAAAGCGAAGAGCATGTCATCATTGCTGAAGCGGCCGAATGGGCCAGGCACTTTCAACATCTCGAACGAGACATGGACGTCTTGCTCGCCAAACAATTCGGCGTGCCGCTCGAAAAGCTCCGCCCCTGGTTGCATCCGGGGCGGTATGTCCTCGGTAAGGAAATGGTTGAAGCCGGACTGGCCGAGATGATTGAACTCGCGCCGCTCGCGGAACTCTTGCCGGAAGAGCCAGCACCGAAACAGAAACCCGGTTTTCGCCAGTAACTAAGGAACACTCAGATGATCATCGGCGTGCCGCGCGAAATCAAACGCGATGAGTATCGAGTCGCCATGTTGCCCGTTGGCGTCGACGAACTTGTCCGCGCGGGCCACCAGGTCTTGCTCGAAGCGGGCGCGGGGCTTGGCAGCGGGATCACCGATGCGGAGTATCAAGAGCAAGGCGCGCGAATCGTCGCCACGGCCGCCGATGTGTTCTCACAAGCGGAACTTATTGTCAAAGTGAAAGAACCGCTGCCCCAAGAATGGCCGCTGATCCGCCCCAGCCAGGCGATCTTCACCTACTTCCACTTCGCCGCCAATCGCGAACTGACTGACGCCATGCTGAGCAGCGGCGCGACGTGTCTCGCCTATGAAACGCTCCGCGATGCGCAGGGCCGCTTGCCGCTCCTCACACCCATGAGCGAAGTGGCCGGGCGGATGAGCATTCAAGAAGGTGCGAAGTATCTCGAACGCCCGCAGATGGGCCGCGGCATCCTCCTCGCCGGTGTGCCCGGCGTCGCGCCCGCACACATCACCATCCTCGGCGGAGGCATTGTCGGCGCGAATGCTGCCAAGATCGCGGCCGGCTTTCAAGCCGACATCGCCATTCTCGATGTCAACATGGATCGGCTCCGCTACCTCGACGACATCATGCCCCCCAACGTCAACGTCCTTTACAGCGACCGCCACATGATTCGCCAACAACTCCGCCTGGCCGATCTCGTCATCGGCGCGGTCCTTATTCCCGGCGCACGCGCCCCGAAGCTCGTCACCCGGCAAGACCTGAAAATCATGAAGCCCGGCAGCGTGATCATCGACGTTGCCATCGATCAAGGGGGCTGCATCGAAACCAGCCGGCCCACCACGCACAGCGACCCCACCTATATCGAAGAAGACGTGCTCCACTACTGCGTCACCAACATGCCTGGCGCCGTCGGCCGCACCAGCACCTTCGCCCTCTGCAACGTGACCCTCCCCTGGGTCCTGCAACTCGCCGAGCGCGGCATTGATGATGCTTGTCGTGAACTCCCCGCACTCGCCACCGCCGTCAACATTCGCCGCGGTCAAGTGACCTATCGCGCAGTAGCCGAGACCTTCGGATTGCCATTCACAGGGTAGCCCGTCGCGTAAGCAAGGGAGCGCCGCAAATAATGCCTCCACCTCCATCCAATCCAAAATAGATTCATGTCCAAACCCACCGAAACCATGCGCTGGCTTGGCAATGAGCACGGCACGCTCTCGCTCATCGACCAAACGCGCCTGCCGCTCGAACTCGTCGAACTGAACTGCACCAATGTCGAAATGGTCTGGGAAGCCATCAAGCAACTCCGCGTCCGCGGCGCTCCCGCCATTGGCATCGCCGCCGCGTATGGCATCGTGCTTGGTTTGCAGTCAGTAACGGGTTCGAGCGCCAAAACATTTGAAGCGCACTTAGTCAAGATCATCGAGTATCTCGCCGGCAGTCGTCCTACCGCGGTCAATCTCTTCTGGGCGCTCGACCGCATGCGCCGCACTGCCGATTCACTCCGCGGCCAACACTCGCCCGCTCAAATCCACGCGATGCTGTCGAAGGAAGCGATCGCCATTCACAACGAAGACCGCCTGCTCTGCCGCGCGATTGGTATTCACGGCGCGAAACTGCTCGCCAGCGGCAGCGGCGTGCTCACGCATTGCAACGCGGGTGGCCTGGCGACGGCCGAGTATGGCACCGCGCTTGCGGTCTTCTTCACCTGCCAGGATCAAGGCAAGTCGCTAAAAATATTCGTCGATGAAACTCGCCCGCTGCTGCAAGGCGCGCGACTAACAGCCTGGGAATTAGTTCAACGGGGCATCGATGCCACACTGATCTGCGACAACATGGCCGGCCAGGTGATGCGCGAAGGGAAGGTGCAAGCCGTCGTCGTCGGCGCCGACCGGATCACCGCCAACGGCGACACTGCCAACAAGATCGGCACCTATGCTCTGGCCTTGGCAGCCAAGGCGCATGGCGCGAAGTTCATGGTGGTGGCACCGACCGGCACTTTTGACTTGAGCTGCCCGAATGGGGAAGCCATCCCGAT
>JAYTUF010000324.1:0-8025 GCA_043744755.1 Anatilimnocola sp. | reverse complement strand
ATTCATCACGTCGAGAGCAAGAACGTGCAAGGGAACGCGCTGATGAAGCTGCAGTTCCATCCCGGCACGAACATGGCCCAGGCGATGGCTGAGACGATCAACTACGTTAATCGTTCGCGGGCCTTCATGCCGCCGGGCACGGTCTCGCCGTTCGTCATGCGATTCGATACCGGCAGCGTCCCCGTGGGCTATCTGGTGCTATCGAGCGAATCGCGGACTATTGCCGAGATTCAAGACATCGCCCTCTTCAAAGTGCGCCCCTTGTTTTCGGCGCTCCCCGGGGTCTCCGCACCACCGCCCTTCGGCGGCAGCGCGCGAACCGTGGTGCTGAGAGTTGATCCCGATCGCCTGCGGGCGTATGGCGTTTCGGCCGATGACGTCATCACCGCGCTGACCTCCGGCAACACGATCAGTCCATCCGGCAATCTGCACGTCGGCGATTCTTATCCCATCGTGCCGATGAATGCGATGGTCCGCGAACCGCGCGAGCTGGGAAACATCCCGATTCGCGCGGGAACGACTCCTTCGGTTTACCTGCGCGACCTGGCCACGATCGAAGACTCGGCCGACATTGCTGCCGGCTATGCGCTCGTCAATGGCCGCCGGGCGGTCTACATCCTGGCAACCAAGCGGGCCGATGCTTCGACGATGAGCGTCATCGACGAGATCAAGTGGGCACTGCCTAGCATGCAAAAGGAACTGCCGGACGACATTCACGTTTCGTTTGAGTTCGATCAATCGCCCTATGTAACGCGGGCCATTGAAAGCCTGCTGAGCGAAGGGGCGCTCGGCGCGCTGCTCACGGGGCTGATGGTGCTGGTCTTCTTGCGCGACTGGCGGAGTGCGCTCGTCGTGGTGCTCAATATTCCGCTGGCGATTGCCGCGTCGATCGTGGGGCTGTGGTTGTGCGGTCAAACGATCAACCTGATGACGCTTGGCGGGCTGGCACTGGCGGTGGGCATTCTGGTGGACGAAGCGACCGTGGAAATCGAGAACATCCATTCCCAGCTGGAAGGGACGGACTCCGTCGCGCTCGCCGTGCGACGGGGCAACTCGCAGACAGCTGTGCCGCGGTTGCTCGCGATGCTCTGCATCCTGGCCGTGTTCGTGCCGAGCTTCTTCATGACCGGCGCTGCCCGAGAACTGTTCGTGCCGCTGTCGCTGGCGGTGGGTTTTGCAATGCTGGCTTCGTACATCCTTTCCAGCACGTTTGTGCCGGTCTTGTCCACCTGGTTGCTCAAGCATCACAGGCCACATGAGGTCGTTGAGCCGCGGACGAAGTTCGACCGCTGGTGTCGATCGGTAAGCAATCTGCTCTCCTTCAATTTTTCTCGCGACCTGTATGCCGGCTTCCTCAGCGGCGTGGTGACGCTGCGGTGGATCGTAATTCCGGTTTACTTTGCGGTGACGCTGTTGCTGATCAGCTTCTTTGGCAATCGCCTGGGCGTGGAGATCTTTCCTCGGATCGAGGCCGGCGAATTTCGCCTCCGGCTGCGAGCGGCCGACGGGACGCATATCGAAAAGACCGAACAGATATCGCTGGCCGTTCTCGAACACATCAAGCAGAAGGTGGGGCCGGAGAACGTCGAACTGACGCTCGGTTACGTCGGCATGATCCCCTCGAATTTTCCGATCAACGCCGTCTATCAATTCTCGCGCGGGCCGGAAGAAGCGATCCTCCGCGTGGCGTTGCGGCCTCATTCCGGCATCAGCACGGAACGCTTGAAGGAAGAACTGCGGCAGGAGCTTCCCAACAAGTTGCCCGGCGTCCGCTTTTCGTTCGAGCCGGCCGACATTGTCAGCGAAGTGATGAGCTTTGGCTCCCCCACGCCGATTGAGATTGCCGCCCGCGGAGGGTCTGTCGCGGAGAATCGGGCTTATCTCGATAAGGTGCAGAAGGGTTTGGCGACGCTGCCCGAAATGCGCGACGTGCAGCTTTATCAGTCGCTCGACTATCCGACGGTCGATATCAAGCTCGACCGCGAGAAGGCCGGCAAGGCAAATGCAACGGCGAGTCAAGTCGCTCGATCAGTTCTCGCCGCGACCGCCTCGAGCCGGTTCGTCGTGCCCAATTACTGGCCCGATCCTAAGTCAGGCATCGGCTATCAGGTGCAGGTCGAAGTGCCGCAGCCGCTCTTGAACAGCCTC
Source organism: Anatilimnocola sp. (assembly GCA_043744755.1). GTDB lineage: Bacteria > Planctomycetota > Planctomycetia > Pirellulales > Pirellulaceae > Anatilimnocola. Next base: position 5,877 of record JAYTUF010000324.1, on the reverse strand, counting down.
GACGATCTGGGCGCCGTTCCTGTGCGGCAATCGGCTTCGCCACTTCTCTTGCGCGACGTGGCCACGCTCAGCAGCGGCACCATGCCCGGTCAATATGACCGCTACAACATGAAGCGCGAAGTGAGCCTCACGGCGAACCTGGCCGGCGCTGATCTCGGTCGTTCTTCACTGCGAATCACAAAGGTGCTCGATCAGGTCAAGCGCGAACACGAGGCCGCGATGGCTGAAGTGGCGAAGCGAGGAACAAAGCCCCCCGCGATTTCGCACGAGCTCCGCGGCCAGATTCCGCCGATGCGGCAAATGATCAGCGGCCTGGGAATCGGCCTGTTGCTGGCCATTCTGGTGATCTTCTTGCTCCTGACCGCGAATTTTCAATCGATGCGTTTAGCCTTCGTCGCGGTCTCGGCAGCGCCGGCGGTCGTGGCGGGAGTTTTGGCGGCGCTCTACTTCACAGGCTCGACACTCAACATTCAATCGTTCATCGGCGCGATCATGGCCATCGGCGTCGCGATGGCGAACGCAATTCTGCTGATCACCTTCGCGGAACAAGCACGCCGCGCCGGGGCCGATGCGAAAGCAGCGGCTATCGACGGCGGCAAACATCGATTGCGCGCCATTTTGATGACCAGCTTTGCGATGCTCGCCGGCATGTTGCCGCTCGCGCTCGCTCTGGGCGAAGCCGGTCCGCAAACAGCACCATTGGGACGGGCGGTGATGGGGGGACTCATCGCAGCCACGATTACCACGCTCGTTGTGCTCCCCGCGCTCTTTGCGCTATTACAATCGAGCGCTACTCGCGCGAGTGCTTCGCTGGACCCCGGTGATGAGCAGAGCCGAAATTTTGTCGCCGGATCGGAGGGTACGTGATGCGTTGTTACTATCAACATTGCTGGCTACTCGCAACTCTTGCAGTAGTAACTACAGGATGCACTCCCGAAGAGAACATTGGAAATGCACCGCCTGGCAACAGCAATTCCGCGATGCGCGTGGCCACGATCACGCCCGTGCGCAAGACTCTGATCCGCCGTGTCGAACAGCCGGGCGAGATCCATGCCTTTGAACAAACGCCGCTGTATTCGAAGGTGACGGGCTTCATCAGCAAGGTGCATGTCGATATTGGCGACCGCGTGAAGGCCGGCCAATTGCTCGCGGAGATCTCGATTCCCGAATATGAACAAGAGCTAAAGCAAAAGCAGGCGATGGTAGCCCAGGCCGCGGCCGAAACGACGCAGGCCCAGGCTGCGATCAAAGTGGCCAAATCGTCGCTGCGTTCCGCCCAATCGCTGGCTACCGAAGCGGCGGCCGGAATAGATCGTCACGAAGCTGAGTACAAGCGGGCAACGTCGGAGTTCGAACGCATCACCGCACTATTCGCCGATAAGGCCATCACGCAGAAGACGCTCGACGAAGCGCAGGCCACGCAGCGGGCCGCCGATGCCGCGCGCAATGAATCGAAGGCCCGCATTAAGTCCGCGGAGGCCATCGTCGCCGAGAAAGAGGCAGCCATCGAGCAAGCGGAAGCCGACGCGCTGGCCGTGGCCTCGAAGGAAGATGTAGCCGAGGCCGACGAGCAACGGTTGCGAGCGATTCACGAATACACGCGGATTGTCGCTCCTTACGACAGCATTGTCACCGAACGGAACATCGACACGGGGCATCTCGTGCAGCCCGGCAAGAGCACCGCGGACAAGCCGCTAATCGTCGTCGTGCAAGCCGATAACGTGCGCGTGTTTGTTGATGTTCCCGAAGCCGATGCTGGCTTCGTGGCTGCTGGCTGCGAAGCGTCGATTCGCATTCCCTCGGCCGCCAATCGCGTCATCGCCGGCAAGGTGACACGCACCGCCTGGCTGCTGCATCCGACCACGCGCACGCTCCGCGCCGAGATCGACGTGGTCAACGCCGAAGGGATTCTGCGCCCTGGGATGTATGTCATCGCCGATCTGAAAGTGGCCGAGCGTCCCGATACCTTTGCCTTACCGCGGACCGCGATCCTGATGAAAGAGCAGCAGGCGTCATGCCTCACGGTCAATTCCGAGAGCGCGATCGTCCGTACCCCGATTATGATCGGCATTCGGGCGGGCGAAGAGATCGAGATTGTCTCAGGCTTGACCGGTGACGAGCGGATCATTGCCGGCAATGTCGCCGCCTATCGAGAAGGGCAAACGGTGGAAGTTGTCACCGGCCCGCCGAAGTAGCCCAGTCCTGTTCTCACGCAGGCAACCGGGCCATGATCCGCCCATCGCGCACTTTGTAGCCCACAACATCGACCAACGTGCTGGGTTGCAAGCCTTCCGCTTCAATCTCCACCGGCGCATATCGGCAGGAAGTTCCCGCGAAGCCGCTGGGCAGATAGTCGCTGCGGCCTTCGATCAGCACTTGCAACCGCTGGCCGAGCAGGCTGCGGAAGTATTCGTCCCGAACTTCGGCTGCGATTTGTTGCAGCCGCAGCAGCCGGTCCTGTTTCACTTCGTGCGGGATTTTATCCGGCATGTCGAAGGCGGGCGTGCCCTTGCGAGCGCTGAAGGGGAAGATGTGTACCTTCGAGAAGCCGCAGGCGCGCACGACCTGACAGGTCGCGGCAAAATCCTCTTCGGTCTCGCCGGGGAAGCCGACGATCACGTCGGTCGACAGCCCCGGCTTATCGAGCGCTTCGCGGACTAGAGAGCAGCGATCGACGAACAGTTTGCTTCCCCAGCGGCGCTTCATTCTTCTTAGGACCGCATCCGAACCGCTTTGCAAACAGATGTGCAGATGGGGCGCGACTTTTTTCGGATTCTCAGCTAAGACGCTGATCAAATCGCGGGTGACTTCGGTCGCTTCGATGCTCGACAAACGAATTCGGAACTCGCCAGGCACTTTGCAGAGCTCGCGGACCAGCGTCGCCAATCGCAGCCATTGATCGCGCGGCTTGTGAGCATTCGTTTCAACGCCATAATGCCCCAGATGCACGCCGGTGAGAATGATCTCGCGATGGCCATTGTCAACCAGCCGGGCTACTTCATCTCGAATATGTTCAATGGGCCGGCTGAAGAAATTCGGCCGCACAAAGGGAATGATGCAATAGCTGCACCGCAGCAGGCAGCCATCCTGCACCTTCACATAGGCCCGTTTGCGGCCGGTGAACCGTGAGATGCCGGTGGGAATATCGACCACGCCGAACCGCCCCAGCAGATCGGGGATTTCGCGCTTGTCCGTCACCACTTCGGAGACGTTTGGCAGCGTGGCCACTTCCTCCGGTGCCCGCGTGGCGTAGCAACCCATCACCACGATCCGCGTGTTGGGATTATCGCGGGCCAGCTTGCGAATCACGTGCCGGCTCTTGCTGTCCCCTTCGGCGGTGACGGTGCAGGTGTTCACCACGCACAAATCGGCAGCTTCGTCGTCGGCTGCGTCGTGGTAGCCAATGCGGCGGAGTCCTTCCCGCACCAGCTCGGTTTCGTACTGGTTGACCTTGCAGCCCAGCGTGATGGTTTTGAGGGAAGCTGACATGGCTGCATCTTAGCAAGCATCGCGATACGGTAAACCGCAGGGGGCTGCGTTACTTTTCCTTGACAGAACGCTTTTGCCTGAATGAGAGGGCGGGTGATTGCCAATAGTAAAGATTGAGACTCTCCTCAAGTCGCCGCCGCAGCGCTGAATTATTGCTAGCATTCACCTCGCGAAACCAGAACATGTCGCGTTTGCTTAACCGCAAAATTCCGTTTCTTGCCGGGAAAAAGATTTCCCTCTCGCTGCCGCGGCGGTTCGTGGGGGACATATTGCACTTCGCCAAGCGCATTCCCAGCGTCCCCATGCAGCGCCGCATGAGATTGGCTGACGTGATCGCCGCGCGCGGCCAATTGCCGCAGCGATTCAGTTGGTGCGCGATCTTCATGAAGGCGTTTTCCATCGTCGCGTCGAGTCGCCCGGAATTGAGGCGCACGTATCTCACGTTCCCGTGGGGGCACATTTACGAACATCCGATCAATGTGGCTTCGTTCAGCTTGGAGCGAAACTACAACGGTGAAGAAGGGGTGTTCATGGCGCGGATTTCGCAGCCTGAGTCCACTTCGCTGCGCGTGCTCGACCAGATCGTGCGAGCTCACAAAACCGCGCCGCTCGAATCCGTCGAAAGCTATCGACAAGCGTTATGGTTGAGCGGTTTACCGCGGCCCTTGCGCCGCCTGTTATGGTGGGTCGCCCTGGAAACCGACGGCCGCTACAAGGGACATTACTTTGGCACGTTTGCCATGAGCGTTGTTGCGTCGTTAGGCGCCGCGGGATTGCACATCTTGTCACCCATGTCGATGACACTGAACTATGGCACCTTTGAACTAGACGGCAGCCTCGATTTCCGCCTGACCTACGACCACCGCGTGATCGACGGCGCGACAGCGGCGCGGGCTTTGGGCGCGCTGGAAGAAGTGCTGCATGGGCAGATTCGGGAAGAACTGCTGGCGGAAGTTGGAGTTCATTCGGCAAAAATGGAAGCCTCGAAACACGTTGCTACTAAACCGGCACCGATTGCGGCGATGGACACACTTTCAGCCGCGCTCGCTACGGTTTCGTATACGACGTAGTTCTGGTTTGCCGGTCAGAGCACAAAGCCATCCAGATTTCGTTTACTAAGCGCTCGTTCGAAGAACAAGGACTCCCAGGCATCGAGATGCGTCGATGCGGGCCAGCGATTCGCGGGATCCAACTCGAGTAGGTTCTCAATGAGGTTCGCGGTTCCGGCCTGAAGATCACCGGGAATTGGACTTAATCGCTCCAGCGCAACTTTGGATCGAACCGATCTGGTTGGCTTGGACGGGTTCTTGCCAGTGAACAATTCGGCAAGGACCAGTCCCAATTGAAACAGGTCACTCTTCGTCGTGGGCGCAAGACCTCCGAGCAAGTACGTGACCTGTTCCGGCGACCGATAATACCGGGGCATGCCGGCACCTGGACTCAATTTCCCCAGGTTGGGGTCATCCTCAATGAACTGCACTTGAGTTCTCATCAGTCCGAAGTCGCCCAAGATGCACGAGCGTCCCTTGATAAAAATGTTCTCGGGCTTGACATCTCGGTGGACCACCGGAGGCTGCAACTGTTCGAGGTATGAAAATGCGCCCAAAAGCTGAACCGCGCACGAGAGTTTATCAACGGTCGTTGCCGCCTGCCCTCGGATGAATTGTCGTAAAGTCAGCGGGAGATATTCGGCAATCACAAACGGGTTCGTTCCACGGACATCGCCCTCATCATGCACGGCCATAATCGATGGGTGATGCTGCCCGGCGCGGAGAAATCTGATTTCGCGAAAGAACGACTCCTGCCGCTCAGGCATCGATAGATTGCGGAACACCTTCATCGCAAAGAGCGATCCCTTGGCAAGGCCAGACGTCGCAAGCACCAAATAAGTGACGGCATTGCCCCCTTCTCCCAATTGCTGAATGCACTTATACCCGGCACCACTTTCGCCAAAAACCGTCTCTTCAAACCGCAGGTCGAATTCGTCTGCCACTTGGATCAACTTTGCAGATTGAAGTCAGATCGATTAGCGTTGCGCCAAATGGAAGAATGGGCGGCCAGGGTTATCAAAATTGTATCCCCATGCCAGATCGCCTTGGCGAAATAAGTCGTGCCAACTCGTTAGAACTGCCTGCTGGGACTCCAAATCTTGGGCGCTGAGGCGGGTGATCGCTTCGCGCAGTACGACGGGCTCCTGCGCAAAACCGGGTCCAGCCTTGATCTTCTCTTTGGCAATTTCCAATAGGACATCGCGAACCGTCTTTGCATCGGAAAGTGTTTGATTGCTCATAGGAGTAGACTACCTTGGAGAACTAACTTGCATCATCCCTGGATTGGCTCGATGGTCGCCGACATGCTCCCTTTGCAGCGCGGGTTTCCTTTTTCGGC
>JAYTUF010000323.1:0-2094 GCA_043744755.1 Anatilimnocola sp. | reverse complement strand
GCTCGACGGTCGCTCAGCTCGTGGCTGAAGTGAACAAAGATCCTCGCCGCAGTGATGGACACGGCACGGTAATGAGCTTCATCAAGCTCGATCCCATTTCCAAAGCGGTGCTTGCCGAACAGGGCCTTTCGCCCGATGCGATTCCCGCGGATGGACAAGTCGTGCTGATTCGTCGGAATGCCAATCTCAGCACGGGCGGCAGCGCGATCGATGTGACGGACGAAGTCCACCCCAGCGTCGCCGAGCAGGCCGTCGATGCGGCGCGGATCATTGGCTTGGACATCGCCGGCGTCGATATTATCTGCCAGGACATTCGCCAGCCTCTGAACGAGCAAGGCGGCATCATCTGCGAAGTGAACGCCGGCCCAGGTCTGCGGATGCACTTGCAACCGGCCAGTGGTCAACCGAGACCGGTGGGCGAGAAAATCGTCGATCTGATGTTCCCCGCCGGCGACAACGGCCGCGTGCCGATCGTCGCGGTGACGGGCGTGAACGGCAAGACTACCACGACCCGCCTGATCGCGCACATTCTGAGCGTCACCGGTCGCACCGTGGGCATGACTTGCACCGATGGCATCTTCATCGGTCCCCGCCGGCTCGATACGGGCGACTGCAGCGGTCCCAAGAGCGCTCGCGCGGTGCTCATCAATCCCACCGTGGAAGCTGCCGTGCTGGAGACTGCCCGCGGCGGCATCCTCCGCGAAGGGCTGGCCTTTGATAAGTGCGACGTCGCCGTCGTCACGAACATCGGCGAAGGGGATCACCTGGGCCTGTCCGATATCGACGATATCGAAAAGCTCGCCGCCGTGAAGTGCGTGATTGTTGATGCGGTCCCGCGCAGTGGATACGCCGTGCTGAATGCCGCCGATCCGCTGGTGGCCGCGATGGCTCAGAAGTGCCGCGGCGGCGTGGTCTTCTTTGCGCTCGATGAAAAGAACACCGTGCTGCAAAATCAGCGCGATGCAAATGGCCGCGTGGTCTTTGTCCGCGATAACAGCGTGGTTCTCGCCGACGGGCATTCGGAGTTCTCGCTCCTTTCGCTCGATCGCATCCCCCTGACGCACGGCGGGCGCGTCTCCTTCCAGGTCGAAAATGTCCTGGCTTCCGCCGCTGCTTGCTGGGCGCTGGGTGTGCCGGCCGAGCAAATCCGCGCCGGGTTGGAATCGTTCCACGCCAGCGTGGGCAAGTCACCCGGTCGGTTCAACCTGTTCGCTTATAACGGTGCCACGGTGATTGTTGACTACGGCCATAACCCATCGTCGCTGCTGGCTTTGATGGACGTGATTCAACAGTTCCCGCACGAAAAGCGGTTGGCCGTCTATTCCGCCGCCGGCGATCGCCGCGATGTCGATCTCGTCCGACAAGGTGAAATCCTCGGCGAACACTTCGACCGTGTGATTGTGTACGAAGATCATTATCTGCGTGGCCGCAAGCCTGGTGAAATCTCCGCCCGCTTTCGCGAAGGTCTGGAACGTGGCCAGCGCGTGAAAGAGGTACAGGAAATCACCGGCTGGAAGATGGCCTGCGAACGTGCGCTCGCCAACGTGAAGCCTGGCGAGCTGATGCTGCTGCAGGCCGACGTGGTCGATGAAACGATCGAGTATTTAAAGACGCTCGCCGCCGCCGAAGCCCCGATCCGGCAGATCGACCTGCAAGAAGCCCTCACCCCGCCGAAGCCCGCTGATCAACCGCATTCGTCGAGAGTGCCGCTGAAGTAACCTCGTGGCCACAGACCTCCAGGTCTGTGAACTCTTACCTGATTGACTCGGACAGACCCGGAGGTCTGTCCCCACGGCATCAGCAGCGGCAAGTCTTTTTCTTCTTGCCGAGCGTGCCCCGCGCGTGCATTTTGGCGATGTATTCGGGCGCGAAGGGCGTCTTGCAGGAGGTGTCGCCCATATCGACTTCGATGACGCCAATTTGCTTCGCAATGGCTTGGGCCTTGGCGGTCAGCGGCGGCGAGTATCCGCCGCAGGCAATGACGAAACCATTCATCGAGCGGCGGACGAAGTTTGGCGATTGATGGATTGTTTTCGCAACGCGGTCTAACAATTTTTGCATAGCGGCCAGGTCGAGTTCTTCGTCCTGCTTGAC